>JAKQBU010000560.1 GCA_029573975.1 Planctomycetota bacterium | reverse complement strand
AATTTTCATCCTGAGCCGAAGCAGCTTGGCGGGAAGTAACGCCGATGACCTTGTCATCGCGCCTGGTTGTGAAGAAGTGATCACCGTGACGTTCGACCCTGAAGAGATCGGAAGCTATGTGGGGCAAATCACTGTTGTCAGCAACGACAGTGATTTGCCGACCACGTATCTGTCCCTGCAAGCCACGGCCCTGGGCGGCATTCTGCAGATTACCGAACTCGACGGCCAAAACGATGGACAGATCGATGCAGGAACCATCCAGACGGTCCAGATAATCCCTATTTCCGCCTGGCAACTGCACAACAGCGGCAACATGCCGATCACCATAACGCTGGACATGCTCTCCGGGATTGATTTTTCCATCAACGGCAATGATATTTTCGTTCTCCAGCCGGGTGAATCTTACACGGTCACGGTAGATGTTCATACCATGCTGGCCCGGGAAATCACGGATAGCCTGACGCTGACCGCCAATGACATGAACACCACCAGCCAGACCCTGGTTTTCGATGCCCAGGCGTATGCCCTGATCGGCAATGGCCAATCCTACCGGTTCAGCGACCACAGCGGCGACCCGGTTACGATCTCGCTATCCGGCGATGCTCTGGCGAAAGTAACAATCGGACAGGCGGATGAACCGGATATTCAAACGATTGAAATTCTCACCGCTACCGGCACGGAAAAACTAAACATTAACGTCAAAGGCGCCGGCAGTACCATGCTGGGCGAAATCACCGGTGCGGCAGATCTCAATAAAATTCTTGCCAAAAAAGTGGATCTGGTCGGGATGGGGATCGAGCTGGAAGGATCCCTGAATCAACTGCAGATCGGCAATATATTAAATGGCGCGGATATCCAGTTCACCAGTGCAAAACCTGCCGTAATAAAAACGGATGAAGTAATCGGGGATAGTACCATTACTATAGAAGGCCAGGTAAAACTGTTCCGGGCAACAGATTTCCGGGGCGGTTCTCTTACCGGCAAAGGCATCACCAAACTGGTGGTGGAAGAAGAATGTGATGCCGTGATTGAAGCGGGCGAAACCAATATTGATTCGCTTCTCGTTCGCAATGGCGATTTACGCGGCACCATTTCCGCGGCCGGCTCGATCGGGAAAATCTCACTGGCCAATGGTAATTTGAGCGGGGAGGTGGCGGCCAATTATTATATCGATCAAGTTAAAGTGAAAAAGGGAACACTGGAGGGAAGCCTCTATTCTGAGTCGCAGATCCGCAAGATTAGTGCCTGGAACATCCAGGACGCCGCGATCACCGCCATACAGGGTATTGAAACCATCAACGTCCGCAGCAATCTGAACAACACGGTGGTTTCCATCGGTTATACCAACCTGGCCCATTCGCAGAACCCGGCAGTCCCGGCCCAGGAGATCGACGCCTATCTGGGCCGCCTGAAAGTAAAGGGGACCTTTGCCGCCACCACGATTGCGGTAGGCGTAGCGCCGGATGAACAGGGCAGCTTTCTGGCCGGTACCGCCGCCAACGCCAGCGGCACCATCGGTAAGGTGGTCTTACAGCAGGTAAAAACCAACAGCAGCGACGATCCCTTTGGCCTGTTCGCCCAAAACGCCATTCAAAAACTAAAGGTGGAAAAGCAGAAAATCACTCCCGACTACCACCAAGACAATTTCTATATCGAAGTGCTCAACCAGTAAACTCGATGTAGAATAAAAATATGGCAAATCATGGGGATTAAGACATAGTTAATCCTGCGCCTAATTCCTGTCTTTCTTATCCTGCTTTATCTTCTCATCCCCAAAAATCATCCCAATTCTTCATTATTTGACGCCAGCGAAAAAATCTCTTCGAACCCTTGTTATTGGGGAACCAGAGCCGTTTTTGGATGTTCATATCGACTTTTGACGGTTCCGTCATTATTTATATATAAACACGTAAGATGAGACCTAACCGCTTGACGGCGGAGGAGGAATCCGGGATAATGCCTGCGATGGTAATTCCAGACTAAAAAGTAGGATTGTTACTATGGTTGAACCACAAAAAGATAAAATGAACCTGGAAGAGGCCCGACAACTGATTCATCAGGAGGCCCAGGCCATGCTCCGGATGGCGGCCGGGCTGGACCAGAACTTCTGCCGGGCAGCGCAGATGATCTACGACTGTACCGGCAGTGTCGTGCTCAGCGGCATCGGCAAGGCGGGGATCGTCGCCCGGAAAATCTCCGCCACCTTCGGCTCGACCGGCACGCCCAGCCATTTTCTCCATGCCGCCGAGGCGGTGCACGGCGACCTGGGCCGGCTCCGCAGTGAAGACCTGGCTATTGTCCTCAGCCACAGCGGGGAAAGCGAAGAAATCGTCCGGCTGATTGCCCTCCTCAAACAACTGGGCATCACCATGATCGGTATCACCGGCAATCCCGAATCCGCCCTGGCCAAGCATAGTAATGTAACCGTCCTGTTGGGCAAGATCGAAGAGGCCTGCCCGCTGGGCCTGGCCCCCAGCACCAGCACCACCTGTATGCTGGCCCTGGGTGACGCCCTGGCCCTGACGGTCATGAAGATGCGGAATTTCCAGACTGAGGATTATGCCCGCTATCATCCCGGCGGCTCCCTGGGCCGCAAACTGGTAACGGTCGAACAAGCCGCCATGTTCTCACCCGGCAAGGCCCTGCCCCAGGCCCCGGACCATTGCACCGTCCAGGAGGCCCTGCAAAAAGCGGAAGCCGGTTCCGCCTTTCGGCACGGTTGCGTGCTGCTGCTGGATGAGCAGGGCAAACTCAGCGGCCTGCTGACCGACGGTGACCTGCGGCGCGGCATCGAAAAGAAAGGCGAGAAAATCCATTCCTGCCCCGTCCGCGAGATCATGACCCGTAATCCCAAGGTTGTCCGGCCTGACACCCTGGCCAGCGAAGCATTGGCCATCTTACATAAGCATCGTATTGATGAAATCCCGGTGGTGGACAATGACGGCTGCCCCGTCGGCCTGATCGATGTCCAGGACGTGGTGGCTTTGAAGGTGATACAGTGAAGGATATCGACATCAAACTGCTGGTTATGGATGTGGACGGCGTACTTACCGACGGCGGGGTCATCATCCACGACGATGGGACCGAGTCGAAGAAATTTCACGTACATGATGGGGCGTGGCTGCGGATCTGGAAACGGCTGGGGCTGCAAACGGCGATTATTACCGGCCGGCAGTGCCAGGCAGTGGAACACCGAGCCCGCGAATTGGAAATTGATTTTGTTTATCAGCAGGCCCACGACAAACTGGCGGTCTTTGAGCAGCTTAAACAAGAATCACAGGTCCCAGCCGAACAGATGGCCTATATCGGTGATGATCTGCCGGACCTGCCGGTCATGAGGCGTGTGGGATTTGCCGTTGCCGTGGCGGACGCCACGGAAGAAGTCAAACTGGCCGCCCATTACGTTACCAGTGTCGAAGGCGGACGCGGGGCCGTTCAGGAACTCATTCAACTCCTGTTACAACGAATGAATTTATGGGATCAGGCCCTGGAACGCTACCGGCGCTAAGCTAATATGAAATTTACATTATGCTGAAACGATTGCTATTAGTTCTGATTACCCTGGGCTGTTCTTTAACCGCTCTTGTGCTTTACCACTGGCTGACCCCCGCCATCGATTCGGAACATCCCTCCCTGGGGAAAAACCCGTCAACCACTCTGCCCATCACAGATCCTGCGATCGATGAAAATCAACAGCAATTTCTCGAGGTGCAGGACATAAAAATCGGCCAGATTCAGGGACTGCATTTTCAGGACCGGGATCCCAGCGGAAAGCTGACCCGGGAATTCGGCTTTAAGGAACGTATCCGCAGCGAAGAGGATGTCGTTCTCATCAGTGAACCCTGGACGAAAATCTATCTCAAAAACAGCCGGATTATCGAGATACGTGCCGAGCGAGGCGGGATTCCGCTGGAAAGCTCCATGGGATCCTTCAAATATCCTGAAAGCGGCTTTTTGGAGGAAAAGGTTCGGCTGATCGTGTACCGGCAGGAAGCGGCCGATACGGCCCTCGAACTGCGGCCGCTGGAATTGACGGTGGAACTGGACCGGATTGTATTTGAACGGGACATGTCCCGCCTGGTCTGTTCCGGCCCGATTCATGCCCGCTCCGAAAAAATTGAGCTACAAGGCAAAAACCTCAGCCTGATATACGACCAGTTACAGGAACGTTTGCAGGAGCTGGAATTGCGAAACCTCCAGCAATTAACCATTGCTCGTGAGGCACTGGAATCCCGGGAAAAATCCCCTAGAGAAAAACCGTCCACCTCGTCCGTCGATACGAAAGAAAACGCCTCCGCCAAGAAAAAAATACCCTACCGGTTCACCTTATTTAACCAGGTACAAATTGATCTGGGCAAGGAACAAATACTGGCCGATCTGCTCGAAATCGTTACGGATATGGATGCCGGACCAATGGCAGAGGATGCGCCGAAAACCGCCGATAAAACCCATCCGGCCGGCGAGCAACCTGCCGGCACCGGAGAAACTGCCCTGTCTGCCGATGAATCCCAGCCGCCGGTAACCATCACCTGTAGCGGCTCGCTCCGCATCGCGGTCGCGGAGGATATCACCCCATCCGAAGCCGGGGACCAACTTCAAGTGCGGATGGAAGGCAAACCCGCTCGCATCTTGCGCAACAGCAAACCGGTGGTGGAATCCGATATCATGATCTATGACCAAACGCTGGAACAATTCACGCTCAACAGCCGGGAGAACCGCCCGATCCTGCTGAATCTCTCCGAAGAATCCCGCGCCACCGCCCAGCAGGAAATTCAACTGGATATGCAAAATGGAATTGCCGCTCTGATCGGGCCTGGCCAGGTGGAGCACCAGACACCGGACATGGACCAGCCGATGGTAATTGATTATCAGGACCGGATGAAAATGAAATTTACCCCCCAAACCGGTCCAAAAGACTATTCCCAGGATTCGCTGATGAATATCCAGATAGAAGAACTGGCCTTTGACGGCACCCTTCATATCCGGGATGAAAACGGCGAATTATCCGCCGGGCAGGGTTTGTTAACCTTCTTTGAATCCGGCCGGCCGATTGACACCGCCAGCACAGATCCCAACGACTACCCCATGCCTCCCATTCGTTCCATCGATTTGGCCAGTCATATCCGGGCTCAGAGTGAGAACCTGAATTTATCGGCGGAAAAACTTGCCATGAATTTTGAGCCGGCAAAAGACGGAAAACCATTCCTGAAAAATGTGCAGCTCGCCGGCAATGTCTATTACGAAGATCCGAACTATCTGATCGAAGCGGGGGATAAAATTACCCTGGAATTTGCCGCTGAAGCGGACGGCCCGGCTGCCTCTAAAACCTCAGACAAACCGCAATCACAATCCAGTCTGGGGATCGATCAACTGTGGAAAGACAATCCGCCGGTCTATGCCTTGGCGGAAGGCACCAACGGCAAATTCCGCCTCACCGCCAAACAGGAAAATTATCGGATTATCGGAGACCGTGCGGAAATCGACCTTCTCCAGGAAATCTGTACCGTAGCGGGCCAACCGGCCCAGGTTCTCCAGATGAATGGGCAAAATACCCTGGGTGGGAACCTGATCGTCGCGGACCTCAAAAAAGAATTTTGTCAAATGCCGGATTCGGGTGTTTTGAATGCCCTCCTGCCCGGCGACCTGATGGGCAGCAGCTCCTCCGAACCGGTTCCGTTTCATATCGTCTGGCAGGAAGGAGCCATATTTGACCTGAAAAACGGCAATATTTCCCTGCGGAACGTTCAGGCTGATTCCCAATTTTCCCAGGACAATCAACGGATGGAAAACCGGATTACCTGTTCCGGCATGACGATCCAATTTTTGGTGGAACAATCTTCCCTTCCCAATCCGGATGCCGCTGCTGAAAAGGAACCCTCTCTTTCCTTCGTGAACAAAGATACCCTGAAAAACCTGGATACCTTTACCGCGGAAGGGCCTTCCGTATCTTTTATCAGTAAAGGATTTGACCCGTTAAACAATCAGTTATTGTTCAGCCTGCAAATGGAAGCCCGGCAGATGACCTTCGATAAGGCCGCCAATACCCTGCTGGCCCAGGGCAAAGGCTGGATTGAAATTATTGATAATCGGAAATCGAAGGACACACCCAAAACGGAGGAAAATCCTCAGGATCCTCTGGCGAATATGTTCAGCAGCCGCGGCCCCAGCTATACCCTGGTGAATTTTATGGATCAGATGCATCTGCAGCCAAACCAGAAGAATCTCCAATTTACCGGCGGTGTTTATATGGACCACATGCCGCTGCCGCTGCCGGAAAATGTCCAGCTTACCGAAACAGGTATCCGGCAAATCGAAGGCTTGATGCGGCTAAACTGCCAGGATCTCGGTCTGGCTATGGCAACGGCTGATACCAATGCTCAGAATACTCCCGCCGTCAGCATCGACATGGGCCAATTACAGGAAATCACCGCCGCGGGAGATGTGTTCCTGGAATATGTGCAAAAAGCCGGCTCCAGCCATATCTTTACCTGTGAAAATCTAAATTTCAATCGGCAGCAAAATCAGCTTCAACTGACTGGTTCCGAAACCTTGCCCGTCCGTTTCAATCAGATGCAATTTCTGGACTTCTCCTATGACCTGACCGCCGGCCAATACCACGGCACTCCCTTCTTGCAAAGCGAATTTTCCACCCGCTAAACCGGATTTTGTTCACTATCATTGAACGTCTGTTTCTGCCGCAAAATATGAAAATAATGCTGAGCAAACCGATGGGCCTCATCCCGTACATATTGCAGCAGCCGCAAAGCCGGATTCGTACGCGACAGCTTTACCGGTTCACTTTGTGCCTGTACAAAAACCAGTTCCTCCTTCTTGGCCAGCGACACCACCATCGGCGGTGAAAACGGCATGGAGGCAAACACTTCCTGCGCCGCATGTAACTGCCCCAGCCCGCCGTCAATCAAAATCACATCCGGGAAAATCTCCTCATGTTCCCCCGCGTGCCGGTAGCGGCGGCGGAGCACCTCCTGGATCATGGCGTAATCATCAATTCCTTCCATCTCTTTAATGCGAAACCTTCGATACCCCTTTTTGAAGGGCCGGCCGTCAATAAAGCACACCAATCCCCCCACTGCTTCCTGCCCCATAATATGGGCGATATCCACTCCCTCAATGGTCCGCACCGCACGGGACAGGCCCAGGATCTGCGCCAGTTGCTCCAGCCCCGCCGCCGGGTCCACCGCAAACAATTCCGGCTGCACATGCTCATCCACCTCCCCCCGGTCGTCCAGGCTCTGCAAGGCTTGAATCTCATCCCGCAGCCGGGCCGCTTCCTCATAATTCTTTTGGCCCGCCTGCTCGTTCATCTCCCGTTCCAACTGCCGCAGAACCGCTGCCCGTTTCGATTCGAGAAAATTCCGCAGCCGCTTGATATCCTGCCGATACGCCTCGGCGCTGATCCGCTCACCGCAGGGAGCGCTGCATTGCTTGATATCGTACAAAATACAGGGCCGGAAAAATCGCCGGCTTTCATCCGCTTCGGAAATCTCCAGCGTGCACGTCCGGAACCGGAACACCCGCTGGAGCACCTGTACCACCCGGCGTAGGTCCGCCGCACTCAAAAACGGCCCGTACAGCTTGCTGCCCCGGGGCCGGGGCGTGCGGGTTACATACACCCCTGGAAAATCCTCCGAGGTGGTGATTTCCAGGTAGGGAAAGCTCTTGTCATCCGTCTGGCGGCTGTTATAGGGCGGCTGGATATCCTTGATCAGCCGGGCTTCCTGCAAAATCGAATCCACCTCACTATCACATTCCAGATAGGCAATATCCGCCGCTTTTTCGACCATTTCCACGATTTTCGGCCCCCGCGACTGCATCAGGTCCGCCCCCGGCTGAAAATAGCTGGCCACGCGGTCCCGCAGTGACTTGGCTTTGCCGATATAAAGTACCCGCCCTTCCGTATCTTTCATCAGATACACCCCAGGTCCGGCAGGAAAATCCTTGATCTGCCGCCGAATATCGTCCAATCTACTACTTTCCTTCTTGGCCATGATATGCTATTATAGGGGTACGGCTGCCGGGAATCAATGAACTCAGCCCGGTCCCAAAATGGATGATAATTTCTTAGCAAGGAGACCAAACCATGCCGGATAGTCAGGTAGCAATTGTAATGGGTAGCGACAGCGACTGGACCACTATGAAGGGCTTCGCCGATACCCTGAAGGAATTTGCCATACCTTTTGAAGTACACATCCTGAGCGCCCACCGCAGCCCGGACCTCACCGCCGAATATGCCCGAAACGCTCAGAACAGCGGCC
>JAKQBU010000547.1 GCA_029573975.1 Planctomycetota bacterium | reverse complement strand
CCCAATAGCACTCCATCGGAATATCATGGTCCGGCCACCAGTGCAGCTCCCGAATCTGCTGTTCGGCGGGCAAAAATCCCCAGTTGGCATCGCACAAAAGCCCGGGAAATCGCTGACCGCCCGGCTGGGGCGAATAGTATTCCAGCAGCAGCCGCCGCCATAGATTATGTCCTCGAAATCGATCCTGCTGCCAGAACAGGACCAGAATCCGCGGCGTGCGAATCTGTTCGCCCGGACGCAGAGAAAGTTCCATCCGGTCCATACCGGCGCGAATTGCCAGAGGCGGCCCCGCCGGCCGGGTAAAATTCGCTTTCCAGGTACCCGTCCAGCCGATCCCGGCAATCATGCCCTGGCCGCTGCCCTCTACATTAAAAAAGGGAAGGGACTCTACCGAGGAGGATCCGCCCCGCACCCCGACCGGTTCGGGATGGCCATGCGAAAAAATAGTCAGTTCACCCGGCCCCGACAGTACGGTCGTACGGGGACGGAAATCGGTCAGACTGGCATGGCTGCCTTCGGCATGATGGATGACACAGGGACCGTTGTCCCCGGCCGGAAAGGACAAATCCATCGCCTGCACATCCTTTAAAATTGGTGTATCCTTATCACTACTATTCTTAAAATAAACCACCCATTCGACTGCCGGATACTTTGTATATTCTACGACTTCGCATCTTACTTCCAGAGCGCCGGCCGGATCGGTGAAGGTATGGATCCGCTGAACACGGCCCTGGTCCAGCGAACGAAGGGTGACCTTCGACTGCCACGCAGAAAGGAATTGCCGGGAAGTGACACCGTCATACACCAAGGAGAAAGGTTCCGCTGCGCCCGGTGCCGAAAGCCAATGATCCTGTATCCATGCACCAGCGGCTTCCATCTCTTTGACATCGGGCGAGATCGCCCAGGACGATATCGTCCCACTGAAAACCAGGCATACGGCCAGCAAACAAAGCTTATTGATTTGCATACAATATTTCCACTAACGGTAGTAGCATCCTGATCCAAAACAATTTATGAAATCTTCCAATCAGGACGCCAGCGTCAAAAGCTCTTCGACCCCTTGTTATTGGGGAGCCAGAGCCGTTTTTGGTTGTCAATATCGACTTTTGACGATTCCTCAATCAGATTTTTTTTAGCCAATTTTCTTATAAACAAGAATCACCGCGCCGGGTTGTTCTTCAATGATAACGTTCAGACCTTTTTCCATCAGTTCCTGACCGGTAAGAATCGTCTTGTCTGGGGTATCCAGATTCTGCAGTTCATAGCGGGCCGCCGGATCCAGACCGGAGAGTTTGAACTGGCTGCCCAGATACATACTATTCTGCCGGCGAAAGGCCTGCACCATCCCTTCCCCCGTCTCCGGCTGATTAAATTGCCAGGCGAGCCAGGCCTGATTCTCCAGGCTGTGGGGGGTGAGGGGATAATAATCGCCCAGATAATACGGGGCGACCTGCCGCCACTGGCCGATCATCTGACGGAGGTAGTCAAAATCCACTGCATTCCGCAGGTCATACCCCATAATCATGGCCGGCATCATATTGCTGCGAAAGGTATAGGGGTCCGGATGACCGCCCCAATGGCCGAAGTAGGGCAGCCAGAAAGCGATGCCGTAGGTCATACCCTGCATACCGACCGGTTCGGCCGCATAATCGCTGCGCCATAAGGGTACCGCACGGCGCATGGTTTCCAGATCATTCCGCATCCCGCCGCTGGCACAGTTATCGATCATTAAATCCGGCCGACGGCGGAGTTGCTCGTCCAGATGGGCCAGGAAGCCCTGCACGTAGTGATTTTCCGTTATGCCCTGCCGGTCTTCGGTATCGCTGGCCTGCCAGAAAATCAATGGCTCAATGTTATAATCCAGCCGATAGATATCAATCGCTTCTTTATTTAAAACCTCAGCGATGCGTTGATTCAGCCAATCCAGGGCCTGGGGATGGCCCACGTTCAGTACTCTTCGGTTTTCCAGCGGCAGCCCCTGATTGATCTGTTTTTCTATGCCGGGGATATTGGGCGGCGACAGCATCCACTCGGGGTGTTTTACCTCCTGCCAGCAGCCGGTAAAAATATGCTCCGGGTCAAACCACAAAATCGTCTTGATGCCGCGGGCATGGCAATAATCACTGATACCCCGGATTCCCTTGGGGAATCGATGATAGTCGGCGGTATAGGTACCCAAATCTTCCAGGGGATATTCATGCTCATCATTCAGCCCGACCACCTTTTGATAGGACCTGGGCAGGATAAACCAGCCCAAATCCATCCACCAGTAATCCAGGGGTATGTTTTCCTTCCCATAACGATCCAGAAACGCAATATGATCTTCTTCCCGGCTGTTGAACATCAGGGCCAGGCCGCTGTAACCGGCTATGCCGCCGGCCAACTGTGGGGCGGGCAGTTTACCGCCGGGACGGGACAGGTTATGCGCCAGCATCCACCGCCGCCAGATATTCTGCGAGCGGATCCAGTCCCCACCCTGCCAGAATTGCAGGACGATGAGCGGGGTGCGTATCTCTTCGCCGGACAGCAGTTTGCAATGTGTCTGCTCCTGACCGGCCCGAATCTGCAAGCCGGTATTCTGGTCCCGCGTAAAACCGGCCGCCCACTGTCCCGGCCACCCAACGGCTATCAGCATCCCCTGGCCGGACCATTCCAGATTAAAGTATGACATGGTTCGACCGGTCGGCCGGCCGTTGAGACCCCGTAAGGTTTCCTGTTTTCCGGCCGTTAAGATGCTAACGTTCGGCTGGTAGCCATCGGGACCGCCGCCGCCGCCGTTGAAATAATGAAGAATGAATTCATCCTCGGTGGTTCGGTTTACCGTCAAATCCAATGCCTGGATATTTTCCAAAATCCGGCTGTCCTGACTGCCTTCATTTTTGAAATACACCGTCCATTCCACGACAGGATAGTCGGTATATTCCACCGATTCCCAGCGAACCGTCAGGGCCGTTGCCGGATCCTGAAAAATGAGGGTGCGGGAAAGGCGGTTCTCATCCAGTTGCTTTTGTGATTGGTCCCGCTTCCATCCCTTCAGTATTTCCGCGGATGGCTTGCCGTCATACACAAAGGAAAAGGGAACGGTATCCGAAGCAGCTTCCAGCCGCTCTCTTACCCATTGCCTGGCAATTTCCCGTTCCTGCGAGGTCGGCGAAACCGCCCAAACCGGACTCCATCCCGACAGAATCACCGCCATGGTTACCAAAATTCGCTGAACCATTAAATTCTACCTCGATTGATTGTATTCGGAAGCTAATGAGGGATCAGCTAACCTTTTTGTAAACGATAATGACCGCGCCGGGCTGATTCTCGATGAGGACTTTCAGTCCCTTTTGCATCAGTTCCTCGCCCGTCATTACCGCCTTACCGGGGGTATCCAGGTCCTTGACCTCATAGCGGGCGGCCGGATCCAGGCCGGAGAGCTTGAACTGGCAACCCAGATAGAAGCTGTCCTGCCGCCGGAACACCTGCACCATCCCTTCGCCGATCTCCGGCTTGTCAAACTGCCAGGCCATCCAGGCATTGCTGGCGGTGCTGTAGGGGGTCAGCGGATAATAATCACCCCAGTAATAGTGCGCCACCTGCCGGAACTCGCGGGCCATGCGGCGCATCAGGTCATAATCGGCATTTTTCTCCCGCATATCCCAGATGCAATTGAGGAAGGGGACCATGTTGCTGCGGAAATCGTACGCGGTGAAAACGCCGGTCCCGGTCCCGCTGAGCGGCACCCAGAACGACAGGCCATAGGAATGGCTTTGCGTGCCGGTGGTGTCCAGGCGGTAATCCGTCCGCCACAGGGGCACCGCCCGCCGCATGGTTTCCAGGTCCAGCCGCCGGCCGCCGCTGGCACAGGAGTCAATCCAGATGCCCGGATGCCGTTTAATGATGGAATCGAAATACGCCAGATGGCCGACCACATGATGATTTTCCGTGATCCCCTGGCGATCTTCCGTATCATTCCCGCGCCAATGGCCCAGCGGATCCATGTTGAAATCTTCGCGGTACACATCGATGCCCTGATCGGTTATCAGTTGATTGATATGCTCGATCAACCACTTCAGAGCTTCCGGATTCCCCTGGTTCAGCAAGCCGCCGGCCTTGCCGCCCAAAATCCATTCCGGATGATTTTCCGGCAGCCAGGTATCGGGGTGAACCCGTTCCGGCTCAAACCAGACGATCGTTTTGACGCCTTGGGTGTGGGCATAATCGCTAATGGCGCGTAAGCCGTTGGGGAACCGTTTGGTATCGACTTCCCAGGTCCCGGTTTTCGGCCAGCCAACCGGGTCGCAGGGATACCACCCCGCGTCCATCCACCAGTAATCAATTTTTATCTTTTCTTCCTGATAACGATCCAGGAACATCTTTTGGTTTTCTTCGCTGGCGGTGTACATTTCCTGATAGAAATGGGAGC
>JAKQBU010000532.1 GCA_029573975.1 Planctomycetota bacterium | reverse complement strand
CCGGCGGTAGGAGTTGAGCATATCCACATAGTAGAGGCTCTTGATGGGGGAAACGGTGCCGCCTTCCATCCGGGCCAGGTGCCGGGAGCGGTTTTCCTTCATCCGGCGGGTAATCGCCTGGGCGTCAATCTGGGCCTTCATCAGGATTTTTTCGTCATCGTTCTGCACCGATTCGTTGATGAACCGGATATACTCGGCCACCCGGTCATGCAGGGCCAGCAGGTCCTGCAAGCCGTCCGGGGAGATGCCCAGGCCGGCCTTGTCCAGCTTGATCTTCAGTTTGAGGATGTTGGTGATATAATCGCTGATGGATTCGTATTCATCGGCCATCCGCAACTGGTTCCGTCCCTGATTCATCAACTCATGGGTAATGGTTCCAGAAATAATCGTGCTGATAAATTCGACGATTTCCTTCTGGATGACATCCAGATCCGTCTCGCTTTTAAACAGGATTTCCTGCAATTGTTCGGCGGAGCCTTTGCCGTTGAGCAGGTCGCGAAAGATGCTGAGCATATTGGCAACCGTGCTGCTCATGCGCAGAATTTCCTTTTGGGACTGCTGGATGCCAATGGCCGGGGCGTCCAGCATCCGGACATCCAATATGGTCAGGTGCGGAACCCGGATCTGTTTTTCCGGCACGATTTTCATCAACAATCTGGCCATCAGCGTGGTGAAAGGAAGGAAAAGGATTACATTTAAAAGATTAAAACCGCTATGAGTAGCGGCAATAGCTTTCAGGGTATGAGGATAGGTAACGGCTGTTTCCGTGTAAACAGCCGTCTGGGGATCAATGCCGACAAACCAGACTACGCCCTTCATATACCATGGAAAAACGGCAATCACCCAAATTACTCCCAGGATATTCAAGAGGGTGTGGGCATAGGCAGCCCGTTTGGCATTGGTCGAAGCCCCCAGGGAAGCCAGCAGGGCCGTAATGGTCGTGCCGACATTCTGTCCCAGGATGAGAGCGCCGGCGGTCAGATAATCGATAATCCCAGTAAAGGCTAATCCCATGGTAATGCCGATGGTCGCGGAGGAGGATTGAACAATCGCCGTAATTACCGTACCCACCAGCACGCATTTGATGATACCTTCCCACGTATCCGGTGTAAATCGCGAAAACCAGGCCAGCACTTCCGGGATGTCGCGCAGCGGCAAAAATCCTCTCGCCATCAGTTCCAGGCCGAAAAACACCATCCCCAGTCCCAGGAAAGCGGTGGCCGTGTAACGCAGCCGCTCGCGTTTGGTGAACAGAAAAACCAGCGCCGAAAGTCCCAGCAATGGCAAGCCGTATTTGCTGACATTCAAGACCAGAATCCAGGCGGTGATGGTAGTACCGATATTCGCTCCTAAAATAACCCCGATGGCCTGCGCCAACGTCATCAGTTCCGCGTTGACCATTCCGACGACCATGACGGTGGTGACGGAGCTGGACTGGATGATGGAGGTGATCAGCGTACCGACGCCACAGGCAATCAGCCGGTTGCTGGTTACGGCGTTAATCAGCTTGCGCATCCGGCTGCCAGCCACGGCCTGCATCCCCTCAGACATGTTTTTCATCCCCAACAGAAATATGCCCAATCCACCCAGTACATCAAAGGCCATTCTGGCGATTAGATGGGATTCCATTCACACTCCATAAACACTTATCATTCAGTCACCTAGCGACGACAGCGGGCGGTGCATCTCGGACTGCACCTTTGGGAAAGTGCATAGTAGTAGAGATTCGGGGTAAAAGCAATCCCTACTTTGGCCCAAAATAATAAAAAATGGAACCAGAAAGGAACTATATTTCGGGAATCTGGCCGTTCTCGCCGAAAGCGGCCCGGCTTGCCTGATTTTCAACGACCTCTGTGCAATTCCTTCTCAATGCGATTTTGCAGAATTGCATAGGGCATACAGTTTTTCCGCGATGGCAAGGTAAAGGACACCATTGGCGGCAACCGGGGTACTGGTAATTTCGCTATCCATTTTGCAGGAAAAGATAAGATTTTTCT
>JAKQBU010000531.1 GCA_029573975.1 Planctomycetota bacterium | reverse complement strand
CCGGCGGTAGGAGTTGAGCATATCCACATAGTAGAGGCTCTTGATGGGGGAAACGGTGCCGCCTTCCATCCGGGCCAGGTGCCGGGAGCGGTTTTCCTTCATCCGGCGGGTAATCGCCTGGGCGTCAATCTGGGCCTTCATGAGGAGCTTCGTGTCTTCGTTCTGGACGGATTCGTTGATGAACTGAATATACTCGGCCACCCGGTCATGCAGGGCCAGCAGGTCCTGCATGCCGTCCGGGGAGATGCCCAGACCGGCCTTGTCCAGCTTGATCTTGAGCTTGAGCAGATTGGCGATGTAATCGCTGATGGATTCGTATTCATCCGCCATCCGGAGCTGGCTGCGGCCCTGGTTCATCAGTTCATGGGTGATGGTACCGGCCATGATCGTGCTGATGAATTCGACAATTTCCTTCTGAATCACATCCAGATCCGTCTCCCCCTGAAACACAATCTCCTTTTTGGATTCGGAAGTATCCTGATTGGAGACAATGGTCCGCAGCATCGCCAGCATATTGACTACCATGTTGCTCATCCGCAGGATTTCTTTTTGCGACTGCTGGATGCCGATGGCGGGGGCGTCCAGCATCCGGATATCCAGAATCGTAAGACGCGGAACCTGGATGTGCTTATCCGGCACTATTTTGACCAGAAACCTGGCCAGTAAATTGGTAAAAGGCAGGAAAACCAGGACATTTAAAATATTAAAACCGCTATGGGTGGCGGCGATGGCTGTCAGGGCATGGGGATAGGTGGTTCCCGTATCCGTATAAACCGCGGTACCGGGGTCGATGCCGACAAACCAGACGATGCCCTGCATATACCAGTGAAAAACCGCGGTGATCCATAATACCCCCAGGATATTGAATAACGAATGAGCATAGGCGGCCCGCTTGGCATTGGTCGAAGCCCCTAGCGAGGCCAGCAGGGCCGTGACCGTAGTCCCGATATTTTCTCCCAGCACCAGGGCGCACGCCGTGCGGTAATCAATAATCCCCGTAAAGGCCAGCCCCATGGTAATGCCGATGGTGGCCGAGGAAGATTGAACGATGGCGGTGACGGCCGTACCGACCAGCACGCATTTCATGACCCCGAAGTAGCTGTCCGGAGAAAACCGCGAAAACCAGGCCAGCACCTCCGGCATATCGCGCAGCGGGGAAAAACCTTTGGCCATCAGCTCCAGGCCGAAAAACACCATCCCCAGACCCAGAAAGACCGTGGCGGTATAACGCAGCCGTTCCCGTTTGGTGAACAGAAAGATCAACGCCGACAATCCCAGTAGCGGCAAGCCGTACTTACTCACATTCAATACCAGGATCCATGCCGTAATGGTGGTCCCGATATTCGCCCCCATAATCACCCCGATCGCCTGCGATAACGTCATCAACTCCGCGTTCACCATCCCCACGACCATAACGGTTGTAACGGAACTCGATTGGATGATGGAAGTTATGAGCGTGCCGACCCCGCAGGCAATCAGCCGGTTGCTGGTCACCGCGTTAATCAGCTTCCGCATCTTATTCCCCGCCACCGCCTGCATCCCGTCGGACATGTTTTTCATGCCCAGCAGAAAAATTCCCAATCCTCCGATTACGCCGAAGACCATTTTCAAAATGATCTCTGATTCCATATGGTTTGGTTCCTTTTTGGTACGGATTCCTTATCGCGGGGTGGCATCGGAATCGTTTCCATCCAGATCGATTTCGCCGGGCGTAAAATCCAGCCGCACCGGCCGTTCAAAGGGAAACATACCCAGGCACATTGAGATTCGCCGCCCGAAGGGTTCGCGCCTGCGCCAGTTGCGGACCGCCTCGCGAACTTTTTGGATCAGCGTATGATCCACGCTGAACACCGGGCAAGCCGAGACTGCCGGCCCCGCCAGGAGCAGTCAACAGAAAAGAATGATTTTTATTTTTGCAAGCAAAACCATATTGACGCCAGCGCCAAAAGCTCTTCGATCCCCTGTTATGGGGAAGCCAGCCGTTTTTGGATGTCAACATCGACTTTTAACAGTTCCGTTTCTATTTATCAGCCGGAAGGTGTTATCCCTTCCAGAAGGTCGTCATTTTATACCCGCGTTCAGGGGAAT
The DNA here is from genome assembly GCA_029573975.1 of Planctomycetota bacterium. The sequence continues at coordinate 606 of JAKQBU010000531.1, read as the reverse complement.
GCAACATGATTCTACAACGGATCGCCCAGCCGAGGAGGAGCGGGGGATTGACGGAGGGGGAGGATTGGGGTATAAGGGGGTGGTATGGAAGCGGTGCTAATTTTTTGGTGTGGGGCGGTGGATACCCGGAATGTGGTCTGGATCGGGACGGTGCTGGGGGTGCTGGCGGTGCTAATGGTGGTGGGGTATATGCTGGTGAAAAGGTTTACGGTTTCCGGCCGGCGGGAAAAGGAGGAAAATACGGTTTTTACCCTGGAGCAGGTCCTGCAATTGCGCCGGGAAGGGCAGCTTTCCGACGAAGAATGTAAGGCACTGAATGATAGTATCATCCAGAATGCCGGCGTTACCCTGGAGCAGATCCGGCAGTTGCACCAGGAGGGGCAGCTTTCCGACGAAGAATACCAGAGTTTACGGGAAAAAATCATCCAGGAGGCCCGTCTGGGGTAAAAATCGGGAAAAAACGGCGCCGGGATTCATATTCGGTCAATTTTTTGGCCGATATGGGAAACAACCGGCTTGGGCGAGAAAAGTTTCCGCTTTTTGGTTGCCAGACCAGGGTTCGGGTGTACTATATAGAATAGAAAGGATTAACTGAAAATGACCAGC
>JAKQBU010000519.1 GCA_029573975.1 Planctomycetota bacterium | reverse complement strand
CGCTCACGCAACGCAAGGACCCATAAATTAGTTCTCGGTCCTCTTTTTCTGAAAATCATTATTTTACGCCCCGAAAAAGCATTTTACCCGGCGAATTGAATCAGCTCCTTTCCTGTTCGTCAAATAACTGTAACCATTTATATTATAAAGCATTACAGCGGACGCCCAACCGCTGGCCCGTGGCACCATCCGCTCTGCCATTCCGATTGGTTCCAAATGCAAATAATCTCCATTTCTGCACAAAACACACCCCAGGTATCTCCATTTTTTACCGATAATTACCAAGAACCCTAGCCGCCGGATGGTGGAAACCGGCAAGAATGCGAAATAGGTTATGAGAACAATAGTATAGTAGAATATAAATCCCCTTTCCTCCCCAAAAGGCTGGAGAAATCAGCACTATGCTGCACAAAAGCATCGCCATGAAATTCATCCTGATTGCAGGTCTTTTATCGGTTTTATTTTCCGCGTTTCTGCTGCATCGTACCTGGCGGGAACAAAATCGCCACACCCATGAATTATTGAACTATCAAAGTACCCTGGCTCTCCAGTTTGATCTGGCAATTCGGGAATATGTGGCAGAATCGGTCAGACCCTTCGCCGAACAAAAGGTGGACCAGGATCAATTCCTGCCGGAAGTCATGTCCACTTCGTTTGCCGCCCGAAGCATCTTTGATAAAGTACGCCGGCGTTTCCCCGACTATATTATCAAGTTCTCCTCCCTGAATCCCCGAAATCCCGGCAACCGGGCTACTCCCGAAGAAGAAAAAATCCTCCGGTATTTTCAGGAAAATCCCGAAGCCAAGGAGTGGGCCGGGAATATCACCATCGATCAGCAGGTGTACCAGGCCCGTTTCCATGCCCGGCGGATGGAGTCAAGCTGTATCCGTTGTCACCGCGATCCTGCCGATGCCCCGCAATCTCTTTTGGACCGGTATGGAAATCAGGCGGGATTCCACTGGTCCTTGGGCGATGTGATGGCCATGGACACGGTTGCTATTCCGGTTGCCAAACATACATCAGGGGCTTTAGCCGGTACCTACGCCAACTCCTGGATCCTGGTGGCTGCTCTGGCTCTGTTGCTGGCCTGCATTTACTGGACTTTTTATTTTCTGGTCAGCCGCAGACTGGCCCGAATCTCCCGCCACTTCACCAGTGCGGTCCATTCCGACTCCGACCTTATGATAGTGCCGCTGGACTGTCGAAGCCGGGATGAAATCGGAATCCTCGTAAAAAGTTTTAATGTCCTGGCGGAACGGCTGAGGAAAGTTTATAAATCGCTGGAACAGCGGGTGGCAGCTCGAACCACCGAGCTGCAAACCATAAATGCAAATTTACAGGAAGAAATCAACCAGCGTCATGAGATTGAAATTTCCCTTCGCAAAAAGGAAGAACTCTTGAAAAAAGTCCTGGATTCCCTGCTGGTGGGCGTCTTTGTCATGGATCCTAAAACCCACAAAATTGTGGATGTCAATCAGAAATGCGCGGAAGTGGTGGGATTGCCCAGGGAAAAAATAATCGGGAATATCTGTCACGGTTTCGTTTGCCCGGCGGATGTCGGCAAATGCCCGATCATCGATCTGGCGCAAACCGTGGATATGTCCGAACGGAAATTGCGGAATGCCAACGGGCAACTGATTCCTATTCTCAAGAGTGTAGCCACAATCGAATCGGAAAATCAAACCTATCTGATTGAAAGTTTCATCGATCTCACCGGACAAAAACAGGCCGAAGCCCGTATCGCCGCCGAAACCGCCAAGCTTTCCGCCATGATCTCCGGCATGGAAGAAGGGGTCGTATTTGCCGATTCCGAAAACCGGATCGTGGAGGCCAACTCCTATTTCTGCCGGTTTGTCCACAAGGATCGGGACTGGATTATAGGCAAAAAACTGGAAGAACTGCATACCGGAAATATTCTCCAAAATGTCATGGCGAAGGTTGCGCAATTTCGCCAAAAAACCGATTCTTCCCCCTATATTATTCAACGTCCCTTGGGGTGTGCGGAATTAATCCTTCGAATGCAGCCGATCTATCGTGACGGCGCCTATGACGGCGTACTCCTGAATGTCATCGATGTCAGCGAACTGGTCGCTTCCCGCAAACAGGCCGAATCGGCACGGGTAGAGACCGAAAAGGCAAACGCCCGGCTCCAGGCAGCCATCCGGGAAGCCAACCGCCTGGCGGAACAGGCAACTGCCGCCAGCAAGGCCAAGAGCACTTTTCTGGCCAACATGAGCCATGAAATCCGTACTCCCATGAATGCAATTATCGGCTTCAGCGATATGCTGGCCGGAGAAAATTTGTCCCCTCAGCAGATGGAGTATGTCGATACCATCAAAAATTCCGGGGCACATCTGCTCAGCCTGATTAATGACATACTGGACTTTTCCAAAATCGAAGCGGGAAAACTGGATGTCGAGAAAGTCGAATATCCGCTGGAAAAAATCCTTACCAGCAGCGATTCCCTCCTGCGGCCGGCGGCCCTGCGAAAAGGACTGGACTTCCAAATCCTCCATCGAACCCAACTGCCCGCCCGGATCTGCACCGATCCGGTACGGGTCAACCAATGCCTGACCAACCTGGTCAATAACGCTATCAAGTTCACCGCCAAAGGGTACGTCCACATGATGGTTTCCCTGGAAACCGTAAATAATATCCCTTACATTCGTTTCGATGTGGAAGACTCCGGCATCGGCATTCCAGCCGACAAACGGGAGGTCATTTTTCAATCCTTCACGCAGGCCGATATCAGCACCACCCGCCAATATGGCGGTACGGGGCTGGGCCTGTCCATCACCAAACGTCTGGCCAAAATCCTGGGCGGCTGGCTCGCGGTAGAAAGCGAAACGGGCAAAGGATCCGTGTTTTCCCTTTTCATCCCGGTCGGCCTGGACGTCACCTCGCAGCCGCTGCTGGGTGAAAAAACGATGGAAGAATATTCCCGCAGTACCCCCCTCCGGCAGGAAACCAGCTTGTATGGACACATCCTGGTGGCTGAAGACAATCGGTCCAACCAGAAATTAATCGAAGCGGTTCTTCATAAAATGGGGCTGACCGTAACGCTGGTGGAAAATGGTCAAAAAGCCATAGAAGCCGTCGCAGCCCAAAAATTTGACCTGATCTTCATGGATATGCAGATGCCGGTGATGAACGGCTATGACGCCACCAGAAGCCTGCGGAGTTCCGGCAAAACGCTTCCCATCATCGCCCTCACCGCCCATGCCATGATGCAGGACAAGGAAAAATGCCTGGCGTGCGGCTGCAACGAATATCTGACCAAACCCATTGACCGCCAGCAGGTCCAGGAGGTCCTTTCCCGCTATCTACCGGCACAGTCCGCTGCAAATTCCTTTCTGCAAAAACTTCCTGAACAAGTGGAACAAATCCGCCGTGCTGCCGCCCATCGGGATATCAGGCAATTGCTGTCCTTTCTGCACGAATTGAAACAATCTGCGGAAAATTCCGGTTTTACCGACATCATGGAAAAAACGGCGGAAATGGAACAACTTCTTCTGCTCCAGGAAATAAAGGAATCAGACCGAAAACTGCGCGAGCTGGCCGAACTGTGCCAAAAAATAACGAATCCTTCCCCCGCCGCCGATTGCTTTTGACCTTTCTCGGACGGGCTATTCCCGCAGCAGGTCGGTGTGATTGCCGAAAAAGTCCAGCGTGTCCATCAAATGCACACGCATAGCCTGCTCCGCCGCTTTTGCCTGGTGGGCTTGTACGGCATCAAAGATATTTTGGTGATGCTGAAGGGGCGGCTGGATCCGGATGACCGGAATACGGTAGTGTACCGTAAAAAAGGTTCCGCGCAATACGGTGCTGATCATCGCCAGAATATTGTTTTTGCATTCATAGGCCAGGATATCGTGAAACTGCTGGTCCCACATCCGATAGTCATCATAATCCTTGGTTATATCGTCTTCTTTTTCAATCAGCGGCCCCCACTCG
>JAKQBU010000632.1 GCA_029573975.1 Planctomycetota bacterium | reverse complement strand
CTTACAGTGCCGAATGTGAATGTTAAAAAGTCAGACAGACTCAGTTTTTCAAAGCGTCTGGTAAAAGGGAAATTATTGCGTTAAGTGAATAGATAAGGAGGAAAAAGGAACGCGATTAAGATGGCGGATGCAATACCATAGTAATGGGATGACCCCGCATATCTCACAGGCTTTTGGTTTTCAGTGGCTTTTTGCCCGCCTTCTTTGTTCTCGTCGCTATCTGTCCTCAACCTATATACGTATAGGCCTGCGGAAGCTAGCTCCTGCGGCCTCGAAGACGGCCAAAAATTTGCACTGAAAACAGACTGTAGAAGCTGGCAAAGCGAAAATAGTATATAAGACAAACTGAACCATGGAGTTATCAACATATTTATCAAAACCCCGGGAGATATGCGGGTTAAAAGGTATTAAGTGGGGATATAAAGAATTTTAAGGTTGGGAATGTTGATATAGACGCCAGCGTCAAAAGCTCTGCGACCCCTTGTTATTGGGAAGCCAGAGCCGTTTTTGGCTGTCCATATCGACTTTTAACGGTTCCGTAAATTTTAAAATTTCCGCAGTGTAAATTGTGTTGAGTTGGGTAGCACGGAAAAATACATAATTATTTATATTACAAGGGATTATATAATTTTTATATATTTTGGGGTCCTTTTCTGGCAGAAAAATCTAAAAAAGTAAAAATTTAGGGAAAAAGATTTCAAATTGAATTGACAGAAGAATGGCAAATATAGTATGATAGCGCTAGCATATGACAGTGCTGCTATAGGTCATTGAGATACGAAGTGAAAAGTCATACAACGGTTCAGTGAAAGATATGAGGTTGAAATGGCCGATTCGGAATCAACCATTCGCGATAAAACCGGATTGAAGATGTATTTAGACCATGGGGCGTTGGAAGGGGAGATCTACCGTGCCGGTTTTGAGAATGGCACATCGGATCGTGAATTTCTGGATCAGGTCAGTTATTTACAGGAGATGAATACCGCGGAGCGAATTGTGCCGGTGCTGGTACAGTATATCCGTAAGGAGGGGATGGTACCCGGGGATCAACTGCCGCCGGAAAAGAAGCTGGGAGATATCATCGGGATCGGCCATCGGGCCTTGCGGGAGGCGTTAATCATTTTGCGATCGATCGGGCTGGTAATTGCCCGGCCGGGCAAGGGGTGGTATGTCGGGAAGTTTGATCCGGTCAAGAATTTACGGTTTATTGCTCCGGTTTTGCAGGAATTTTGCCAATCGGACTGGCGGGAGGTCATGTATTCCCGGCTGGCCAACGAACCGGTAATTGCGTATCTGGCAGCGAAATCCATCAGTGCCGAAGGCCTGAAAAAGCTGGAACAATCGCTGGCGGAGATGGACAAGGCCTGCCAGGAGAAGCAATCGCGAAGGTATCGCCATTATGACCGTTTGTTTCACCAGATTATCTCAGAGGAATGCGGCAATGGGATTCTGGCGATGCAGAGTTCCATGATGGCGGGCTTGTTTTATTCGATGACGTGGTGGGCGCCGGAACGGAATATGGTTTATAGCGTGGAGGAACATAAGAGGATCTTTAAGGCGATCCAGGCCAGCGATGCGGTGGCGGCGGAAAAGGCCATGGCCCAGCATCTACGGGATGGGATCGAGTGGTTTGAGAAACATGGAGTTGACGTGTCGTCAGGACAAGACGGATAGAAAGTTAAGACAATAGCGTAAAAATCAGGTTACGATTTGGAACATTAAGATAGGAGAATGATATCGGAAAAAAGAGAGCCGGCCATCCCTTTGGCAAGAGCAATGCCGGCTCGCCTGTTAAGCCAGAGATGAACTCCGACTGGTAACGCATTTCCAATAAAAGCCCAAGTTGTGCAATTATACTGCATGGCTGCGGATGCGCCAAGCTAAAAAAGCGTTATGGCGAAGAAAGTCAGAATCGTCTCTGCGGCTTCCGAAAAATTCAGGCCGGTTTTTATAGCCTCGCACGGCTGGTTCTTTTTTTGGTTTGCCCCGGCCGTGCGGGGAACTTTTACCGGAAAAAACGAGCTTTGCAAGGAAAGTTTAGGTTTCAATTGGTATATAGGCAAGAAAGTTTTGGTTATCCGAATTTTTAAGAAAGGAAAATTAGCAAGGTTAAAGGCATGAAAAAGGACAAAGGATTTACGCTGGTGGAGTTATTGGTGGTTATTGCGATTATCGCGATTCTGGTGTCGATTTTGATGCCAGCCCTGTCGAGAATGCGGGATGCTGCCCGCACGACGGTCTGCAAAACGAATCTAAAAGCTCTCGGTTTCGGCACGATCCAATATGCCAAGGATCACGAAGAATTGATTCCCTGCTGGGGAATCGAATTTGATGAAGTTCTGGTTGCACAGGGCGATCCGGCGGCAGATTGGACAAAGAAGACTGCAGATTCTCTGTCTAAGGCTTTTGAATATGGTTATATCTGGGAATATGCCAATGCCGTAAAAAGTTATGCCTGTCCCACCCTGAATGAAAAAATGAATCCAAAGAATCGGCCAAGAGATTCTCGCTATCCGTATGTTTGGGGCTGGCCGGGCGGGGTAGCAACCATTAATCCTCCCGGGCCAATGTGGAGTTATTCGGTCAATGGCCAGGCAGGTGTGAGCGGAGGTGATGGTGCGGGGCGAACCAATCCGGATCTTGTTAAGCCGTCCCCGTATGATGTATTTATGCTGTACGAACAGGATCAACTGGATCCAGCGGCATGGGATAACAGCGTCTCCTTGTTTAATATGATCCATAACACCATGGAGGATGATTCGATCGGCCGCTATCATATGGTGTCTGGTGAAATAAAAGAAACTGCCAGCAAAACCTCTTTAAAAGGCAGCGGCAATTTGGTGTATTTCGATGGACATGTGGGCGATATGACTTATGAAGAATATGTGGTTCGCCGCAGCACGGCGTCAGGCTCCAAGCAGTTGTGCGGCGGATATCTAGGTTTTGCCTGGCCGTGATTTTACGATTTGGGCTTGCACACCCTGTGAAGTGGGGAGTGAACAGCGAAAATTTCGATGTGAAGTGTCGTATAAGCGGATGGATAGGGGCAGGTCTGGGAAAACCTGCCCCATTTTCCAGGTAGTGCCAAAGTATAAAATGAATTTGAATCGGTAACTCGTTATAATTATAGTATTATTTTATGGTATGGTAATTTTTATACCAACCTGTAGTATTGTTGTAGAGTCAGGTGTAACAAGGAAGAACGACATGACGAATCTAAGCAAATTCTATGCCGGGGTGATGGGGAGTGCCATTCTTTTGGGGGTTACCGTTTCTCTGCCAGCGGAGAAATGGGATCCATCGGCGGCGGATTATAACGGGCGCCGGGGGGTGAATTTGTACGTATCAAAGGCGGGGGATAACAGTTATGGCAGCAGTTGGGAGAAGGCGTATCATAGTATTGAGGCGGCTTTGCTGGCGGTGCCGGACGAAAAGGGGGGGCATCGGGTGATCGTGCGGCCGGATACGTATATCGAGGCGAATCTGTATCCGTCGCAGAAGGGAGCGGCGGGGGCGTACAATGTGCTGGTGGGGGATTACGAGGGGAAATATGGTTCGGGAGCAAAGGGTTGGGTGGTAATCGATTCGGGCGATCCGGAGAAGGGATTCAAGAGCTATGACTGGTGGGGATCGATGCGGGCCTATGGGCATGGGTGGTCCCCGGCGCATACGGAAGAAACCTTTTCCAGCTTGATCTGGGACCGGTGGGTATTTCGGGATTTGTATGTAACGGGAGCGGATGCGGGTCTGTTCTGGGATTTGACGGACAAGACAGGATCGGAGTTTTCCGCCCTGGTGGAGGATTGTGTGACGATTGGGCGGGCATTTGGGGGCGGGATCGCCGGGCCGGTCTGCCGACCGGAGGAGCCGGTAGTATTTCGGCGGACCTATCTGATGAGCCTGGACTGGTGGGGGGATGCGGGAGCGGTGTATATTCGGGCGCATCATAAAGAGCCAGTCGCTGATTACGATGTTGTTTTCGAGGATTGCACGCTGGTATCACCGGATAACGCGGTGCAGGGGGGAAATTACGGATTTGATGTGTATTCACGGGCGAAGTTCCGGAACAGCCGGCTGATTGTGACGAATTTTTCCCAGCCGGCCGGTACGCCCTCGACGGGAATTGTCAATGTGAAAATGAAGGGGGAATATCTGCATGTGGATTTCGAGGATTGCACGCTGATGGGATATAAGGTATTCGGCGTGGGGGATACCCAGGAAAACAGCGATGTGCCCTATGGCGTCAAAGGAAACGTGAGGGCGTATGTGCAATTCACGCAGGCGGTTCCGGACGGCATGGAAAAGCTGGGGACCTGGCCGGTGGAGGTGTTTAATTCGATTGGGAAATTCCGAATTAAGGATAAGAATTAGTTTTTAAACAGGAAGCAAGAGTATGAGCGCAGAGAAAAGTGAAGCCCGGCTGCGAATTAAGCCGGAGAAATTGAAACAGTTTTGTGTGGAGGCGATGAAGAAATGCGGGATGTCGGAGGCGCATGCCCGGATAACGGCGGAGATCCTGGTTACGACGGACCAGATGGGAACGCATTCCCATGGGGTAGTAAGCCTGCGGCAGTATCTCAAGCGGATGCGGGAAGGTGGTCTGAAGGCACAGGGGGAACCGGAGGTGATCTCCGATGGGCCGTGCTGGGCCTGTATCGACGGCAAGAGTGTGATGGGGATGGTATCGGCGCACAAGGCGATGGATACGGCGATTGCCAAGGCGCGGGCGGTGGGGATGGGATATGTGACGCTGCGCAACGGCAGCCATTGCGGGGCGGTGGGGTATTATGCGAATATGGCGGCCAAAGAAGATATGATTGGGCTGTGCATGAGCGGCTGTACGCCGATTATGGCGGTGACGGGCGGCAAGGGGGCGACGACGGGGAATAATCCGATTTCTTATGCCGTCCCAGCCGGGCAGGAGAAGACCATTCTGTTTGATATCGCCCTGAGCCGGGTGGCGGCAGGCAAGATCGTGGCGGCCAATACGGTGGGCAAGAAGATACCGAACGACTGGTATGTGGATGCGGAGGGTTTGCCGACTACGGATCCGAGTTTGTATCCGCATATCGGGGCGCTGCTGCCGATGGCGGGGCATAAGGGATATGGCCTGGCGGTGATGGTGGAAGTGCTGTCGGGGGTGATGTCCGGGGGCGGGATGCTCAATGAGGTGGGGCACTGGCTGTTTGGGCCGACGTCGGCGCCGGAGAACCTGACGCAGTGCATGATCGCGATCAACGTGGGGTCCATGATGCCGCTCCAGCAGTTTAAGGACCGGGTGGACCGGATGATCAGCAAGATCAAGAATTCGCCCAAGGCCAAGGGGACCGAGCGGATTTATCTGCCGGGCGAGATCGAATGGGAGCGTTTTGCGGAGAATCAGGCCAGGGGAATCGACCTGCCGGATGATGTGCGGATCAAGCTCAAAGGGATGGCGGAGGACTTGCAGATGAGTGTGGATGGATTATACGAATAAGTTTTTCGTTTTTTTAATGCAAACCAAAAAAGAAAGGCAAATCAAAAATGGCAAAGGAAAAGAACGGGTTGTATGGCATCTGGACTCCGATCATGACGCCGCTGAATGACAGCGAGGGCGTGGATGAGGCGGCCATGCGGAAGCTGGTTCGGCATCTGGCGGCCGGAGGGGTGCACGGCCTGCTGATCGGCGGATCGTCCAGTGAAGCGCCGCTGCTGACCCTGAAGGAATGGGTGCGGATGATGGAGATTGGTTTTGATGAGGCGAAGGGGAAGATGGCTATTATGGGCGGGGTGATGGAATCCTCGACGCCGCGGACGATCGAGAAGATGCGGATTCTGGAGCAGATCGGGTATGAGTATTTTGCGGTTACGCCGGGCTATTATATTACGCAGACGATAGCCGATGAGTTTTTGCGCCATTTCGGGCGGTGCTATGAAGCCCGAGGTAAGATGGAGATGGTGGCGTATAACATGCCTCTGTGTGTGAATTCCTGTATTCCGGTGGATACGCTGTGCGAGATGGCCCGGCGCGGCTGGTACCGGTACTGCAAGGATAGTTCGGGCAGTTTTTCATATTTCAAGGAAGCGGTCTATAAGGGCCGCGAGACGGGGCTGAAGATGTTCACCGGCACGGATTCGCTGATTGTGGAGTCGCTGCAGGTGGGCGGGTGCGGGTCGATTACCATTGCTTCGAATTATGAACCGCGGACGTTTGCGCAGATGTATGACGCATTTCTTCGCGACGACAAAAAGAAGCTGGATCGGCTGAATCAGCGGATTTTATTTTTGTCGAACCAGTTGATTAAAACCGGTCCCTGCTGGCTGAGCGGGACCAAGTATGCCCTGAGTACGCTGGGGATTGGTTCCGACCGGGTGGTTTCGCCGCTGGAGCCGGCTACTGCCGGGCAGAGAAAATTGATTGATGCGTTGAAAACGAAAAAAAGCGGAAAACGCGGATAATGTAACGGAAAGTATATTTTTAAAATACCGAGGTATGAATGAACAAGATTAGAGTAGGAATTATTGGATCGGGGAATATTGGGACGGATTTGCTGTTCAAGCTGCAGCGGTCGCGGCTGCTGGAGCCGGTGATGACGGTGGGGATTATCGAGGCGTCGGAAGGTTTGAAGATTGCCCGGGACCGAGGTGTCAAGACCTCGCACCGGGGGATCGACGACCTGCTGAAAGAAGATGGCATTGCCATTGCCTTTGACGCCACGGGGGCCAAACCGCATCTGAAGCACGCCCCGCTGCTCAAGCAGGCGGGGATCATTGCCATTGACCTGACGCCGGCGGCGGTCGGGCCGAGTGTGGTGCCGGCGATCAATCTGAAGGATCATATGGACGCCATGAATGTGAATCTGATTACCTGCGGCGCCCAGGCGACGGTGCCGATGGTGTGGGCGATCAACGATGCGGCGCCGGTGGAATATGCCGAGATTGTCTCGTCGGTATCGAGTAAGAGTGCCGGGCTGGGGACGCGGCAGAATATCGATGAGTTTACGCAGACCACGGCGCGGAGCCTGGAACGGGTGGGCGGGGCGAAGAAGGGCAAGGCCATTATCGTGCTGAATCCGGCGGAGCCGCCCATTACCATGCAGAATACGGTGTATGCCCTGGTGGACCCCCAATCGGATGGGCAGGCCATTGTACAGTCGATCAAGAAGATGGTGGCCAAGATTCAAACATATGTGCCCGGTTACCGGCTGAAACATGAGCCGGACTTCGATAAAGGAAAAGTCACGGTGTTGCTGCAGGTGGAAGGGGCGGGGGATTATCTACCTAAATATTCGGGGAATCTGGATATTATCAATGCGGCGGCGGTGGCAATTGCGGAAGAATTTGCTCGTAAACTCGTACAGACAGGAGTAGCCTAAGATGGAAAAGAAAAAAGGAAGAAAAGTTCGGGTGGTGGATACCACGATGCGGGATGGCAGCCATTCGATCAGTCATCAATACACGGTGGAACAGATACGCAGTATAGCCCAGGGTCTGGATGAAGCGGGGGTGGAGATCGTGGAAGTCTCGCATGGGGACGGCCTGGGCGGCTCGTCGATCAATTACGGCTTTGAGCGGTGCAGCGATGAGGCGAAACTGAAAGCGGCCGCCTCGGTAATGAAGCGGTCGAAGTTGACGGTGTTGCTGCTGCCGGGTGTGGGTATCAAAGAGGATTTGGTCATGGCCCGCGATTGCGGGGCCAAGGTAGCCCGGATTGCCACGCATGTTACCGAGGCGAATATTTCGGAGCAGCATATCGGCCTGGCGAAGGAGCTGGGGATGGAGGTTCTTTGTTTCCTGATGATGGCCCACATGGTGGAAATTCCCATTATGATTGAGCAGGCCAGGCTGATGGAAAGCTACGGGGCGGATGGGATTTATGTGGTGGATTCGGCCGGGGCGCTGGTGCCTAGCCAGGTGAAGCAGCGGATTGAGGCGATGCGCAGCAGTCTGAAATGTCAGGTGGGCTTTCATGCCCATAATAACCTGGGGCTGGGGGTGGGCAATTCGCTGGCGGCGGTGGAGGCGGGCGCCCATATTAT
>JAKQBU010000496.1 GCA_029573975.1 Planctomycetota bacterium | reverse complement strand
CTTTGCCGTCCATCCGGATGGTTCGTTCATACCTCCGGTTATACTGAAAGGCCCTGAAAAACCCGATTGGCCGGTCATGCCAAAAGAAATCATGCCTGAAAAAGAACAGGCAGGAGGTGCCAAATGATTTGTAGTGACAGGAAAAAAAGAAATGGCTTGCGATGGTTTGTCCTTTTTGCCGGCTTGCTGATTCTGCCGGTTCCCGCTTCGGCCCAGGAGCGGCAATTGGGAACTATCGGTCCGCCCCCCAAACAAAGCCCCCAGCGTCAGACCGCCGCCGAAGGAATGCCCCCTTTGCCGCTGCCGGCGGTTCCTTTGCGGCGTTCCGAGCCGAAACAGGAACCGGCCCCGCCGGTCTTTGTGGCCAAACTGGCCTACGGCGCCACCCAGGATTATACGCCCAACCCGGCCGATCTGGATACGCTGCTGGGGCATGTCCGTTCCCAGCTCGATATCTGGTATGGCCATACGATTCTGAATGTTGAGGAACTGGCGGCGATGTATAAAGACGGTAAAAAATGTGAGATACCGCTGCTTTATATTACCGGCTACCAGTCTTTTGAATTCACACCGGAACAGCGCGGGGCCTTGCGGGAATATCTGCTGGACGGCGGAACCCTGCTGGGCGATGCGACGCTGGGAAGCCCCGACTTCACCAAATCATTCCGGGCCGAGATAGCCGCCATCTTCCCGCAGCGCAAACTGGATGTGCTGCAACTGGATCACCCGATTTATCGCGGCTATTATCCTTACCAGAATGTCAACTATTTCACCATTACCGACGGAGTGCACAGCAAGGTGGAAAGCCCGCCGCAATTTCTGGGCTTGAACCTGGCCGCCCGGACGGCGGTGATTCTATCACCCTACGATATGACCTGCGGCTGGGATGAATTTTATGCCCCACCGGCCCCGCGGATCGGCAATGCCAAACCGGTCCCGACCATGGCCATGATACCCGTGGATGCGATTCGCATGGGAATCAATCTGCTGACCTATGTTTCGGCGGAACGAACCTTCGCTAAAACGCAGGCTTATACTCTCAAGGTGGAGGGCAATCAGCCGCAGCAGCGGGCCGCCCTGCAGTTTGGCCTGCTGCGTCACCAGGGCGATTGGAATCCCGATTCCAACAGCATTTACCAGTTGATTCGCTTTGCCGCCCTGCGGACCAGTATTCCCGTGGCCTACGATATGAAATCGGTGGACGCCGAGGTGGAGCAGATTGCCGAGACGCCGCTGCTGATTATGACCGGCATGGACGAGCCGCAGTTGAGCGAGAAGGAACTGGCGGCCCTGCAGCGGCATCTGCAGGCCGGCGGTTTTCTCTTTATCAACAACACCTCGGGATTTGCCAAATTCGACCGGGAGGCCCGCGCTCTCATTGCCAGACTGCTGCCGGACCATTCGCTGCAGAGCGTGCCGGCGGACCACAACCTGTATCATTCTCTGTATGACATTCAGGAATTGCGCCGCGCCGGCGGCGGGCAGGCTGGACCCCCGGACCTGGAAGCGGTCTTTATCGGCGAACGGGCCGCCATTGTGTATTCTCCCACCGATACCCTCGGCATGATGAAAGGGGTGCACGATCCCTACGCCAATACCTATGACGCCGACTCCTCTCAGCGGCTGGCCCTGAATGTTCTCTGTTATGCGATGCAGCAATGATTCGTGAAAACAAAAATAGATAACCCATGTATAGGAAAAGTAAAGCGAGGACGATATGTCATTGATCAAATCCGGCAAACTCAGCGGTTCGGACAAGGAAACAACACAGGAAATCGATGTGGAAGCGTTGCAGCGGCTGGGCGAAGCCCATCAGGCGCTCCGAAAGGAAATCGGCAAGGTAATTATCGGGCAGGAACGCATTCTGGACGATCTGCTCACGGCGATGTTCGCGCGGGGGCACTGCCTGATGGTTGGTGTCCCCGGTCTGGCCAAGACGCTGATGGTGCAGACTATTGCCCGGGCCATCGACCTGGATTTTAACCGCATTCAGTTCACGCCCGACCTGATGCCCGCCGATATCACCGGCACCGAAGTAATCGAGCAGGACCCCGCCACCAGCCAGCGGGGCTTCCGGTTCATCCAAGGGCCGGTGTTTGCCAACATCCTGCTGGCCGATGAAATCAACCGCACCCCGCCCAAAACCCAGGCGGCCCTGCTCCAGGCCATGCAGGAACGGCAGGTAACCAGCGGCGGTGTCACCTACGATCTGCCCAAACCGTTTTTCGTGCTGGCCACCCAGAATCCCATCGAGCAGGAGGGTACCTACCCGCTGCCCGAAGCCCAGTTGGACCGGTTTATGTTCATGCTGAAGGTGGATTATCCCACGCCGCGGGAGGAAATGCAGGTGGTCAAGTCGAATCCTGTGGATACGGACCTGAACCTGAACAAAATTCTCAACGGTTCGGACATACTGAAACTCCAGCAGATGATTCGCCAGATTCCGGTTTCTGATCACGTGGTCCTGTATTGCCTGAAACTGGGCCGCTCCACCCGGCCGAATGATAAAATCGCTCCGGATTTCGTCCGGGAAATGATTACCTGGGGCATCGGTACCCGCGGGATTCAGTATCTGGTGCTGGCGGCCAAGGCCCGGGCGGCGCTGCTGGGGCAATATAATGTGACCACCGATCATGTCCGGCAGGTCATTGCCCTGGTCCTGCGCCATCGGGTGCTGCCCAATTATCACGCCGAGGCCCAGGGAATCAGCGCGGACCAGATTATTCAGCGGCTGTTGGCCGAGGTCAGTGAACCGACGCCGGAAGAATATGATGAACTAACCGGGGAGGGCGGATGATGACCCAGCTAAACACCGGCACGAAATATCTGGACCCTGCCGCCCTGGCGAAACTAAAGAATCTCGGCCTGGCGGCGCGGCTGGTCGTGGAGGGCCTCTTTTCCGGCCAGCACCGGTCTCCCCACCGAGGCTTCTCCGTGGAGTTTGCTGAACATCGCGAATATACCCCCGGCGTCGATCCGCGGCACCTGGACTGGAAGATTCTGGCCAAACGCGACAAACTCTACGTGAAACAATACGAAGAGCAGACCAACCTGCGCTGTTATCTGCTGCTGGACGCCTCGGCTTCCATGAATTACCGGCACCAAGGCCCGATGACCAAGCTGGAGTATTGCTGCTATCTGGCGGCGACCCTGGCCTATCTGATGATGGTCCAGCATGACGCCTTCGGGCTGATTGTGTACGGCGACCGGGTCCGGCTGAACATTCCGCCGCGCCAGGGCCGGGGGCATTTGCGAATTGTGCTGGAACAACTGGAAAAGGTTCAGGCCCAGGGGCATACCAATCTGCCGCGCACCTTCCATGAGCTGGCGGAGACCATGAACCGGCGGGCCCTGGTGATAGTGCTCTCGGATTTATTGGGCGGCGATGGGGATGGGGCGCAGAGTCTGCTGGAGGCGCTGGGGCATTTTCATCACAAGAAGCATGAGGTCATCGTATTGCAGGTTCTTGACCAGGCGGAGTTGACTTTTCCCTTCCGGGATGCCGGCCAGATCGAAAACATGGAAACCGGCCTGCGGATTACCTCGGACGCCCAGGCCATTCGCAATCATTACCTCCAGCAGCTCAACCGCTATCTCGAGGAAATTCGAAACGGCTCCCTGTCCCGCAACATCAGTTACTCCCTGACGGATACGAATCAGCCGTTCGATTTGTTTTTAGGCACGTTCCTCACCCGCCGTCAGCATCAAAGGGCTTCGCGAACGGCATTTTGACAAAAGAATTGAAACGAAGGTCAGAAAGATATGACATTTTTAGCTCCCTGGTTTTTAGCAGGCATTTTGGCAGTCAGCATCCCGCTGTTCCTCCATCTGCGCCGCTCGCGCCGGGCGGAAAAAATCATTTTCTCCACCACCCAGTTCTTCGATGAAACTTTTCTGCGTTCCGCCCGCCGCGCCAAATTTCAGGATTTGCTGCTTATGATCCTGCGAATGGCCTTACTGGTCTTTTTTGCCCTGGCCCTGGCCCAGCCGATAATCCGCACCCCGGCCCTGTCGAAATGGATCGGCCTGGGCGGCAAGGCCCGGGAGGCGGCGATTATTCTGGATGACTCGGCCTCGATGGCCGCTGGTTCCGAGCGGGGGATTCTGCTGGAGCGGGCCAAAGCCGGTGCGATTGCAATCCTTG
>JAKQBU010000488.1 GCA_029573975.1 Planctomycetota bacterium | reverse complement strand
CACGGAGAGCCAAAATGCACCCATAACCGTCTGGAGCTTTGCCCCGGAAATTATCGCCTATGGCGGAAATTGGACGCTAGGCGGCCCCGGCGGCTCCGGGAACAGCCTGCTGGTTTACCTCGCCGATTCTTCCCTCTATGTGGGGACCATTTCCAATAGCTATGGCGGCGAATTTTGGGGTTTCCTATCCGATACCCCCTTCACCTCGGTAAAACTGGTCGGCGGCAGCGGCCTCCATCAGCAGAACTATCAGTTGGATAACATGGTCTATTCCTTTTACTGTCCCTACGCCCTGGCGGGCGATCTCAACGGCAACTGCCGGCTGGATTTGGAGGACCTGACGATCCTGGCCGCCGCGTGGTTGAGCAGCAGCGGCGATCCCGCCTGGAATCCGGCCTGCGACCTCGCCGCTCCGCCCGATGAAACCGTCAACCTCCTGGACTTTGCCGTCCTCGCCGGTCATTGGCTGCTGGATTGCCTGGCGGATCCCTCCGACCCCGCCTGCCTGCCTGGCCAGTGACTGGTGGCGGCACTGCATACTGTCTTTCCGGAAAATGAACCATAAAGGCGAATTTTCTTGACCCCGTCCTGGGTTTTTTGGTATAATTGCCGCTAGATTAAGACAATTATATTGGATATGAGGTCCGGTAAGTAATTTCAGAGATCATCTCGCATCGAAAATCTTATAAATCCTCATAACCTCTTCCCTGGCATTGCAGCGAGAATCGTAATATCCAATCGGTTGGTGTCGATAAAATAGGAAAATTGGATAAAATATTATGTTTGTAGGAATCATAACGGTAAGGAAATGAATAAAAAAGTTATAATTTGTATATTCACAGCCATTTTCCCGATGGGACCAGCGGCCCTCCAGGCACTGCTGATTCCGGGCGTAACGGCCACCACCGATATGCTCTCTGCCGGCGGCACCAGCGTTACCAATATTGTCAATGGCTCCGGTCTGCCTGGTAACACACCGGCCTTAACCGGAACCCATGCTTTGATGAATGCCGCTAATGCCTGGGCCAGCGGCTACAAGTATGGCTCCGTAATCTTTAACCTCCACGGCCTTTATTATCTGAATGGCGTATCGATCTGGCCCTTCAACGGTAACAATACCGTTTGTGCTCGTGATGTGCAGTGGTTGGTTTCCACCGATGGCACCCACTATACCCCCGTGCCCGAAGCACCAACCTTGCTCCCCCAGGGTCCGTGGGTCAGCCCCGTAGCCCCGACTTACTACCTGCTGCCGGGCGTCCAGGCGACCCATGTGCGGCTGGATATCTACAGCAATTACGGCTATGCCTCCAGCTCCGGCTTCGCCGAGATTCAGTTCGACGGCGACTTTGTCCCCGTTCTGCCCCCGGATATCGATCTGGCAGAGGCTGCCCATCTTTCCGCCTGGTGGGGGCTATGTACCTGTGCCGCGAATAACGCCTTCTGCGGCGGGGCGGACTATAACCACTCCGGCTGCGTCGATCTCATCGATCTCTGTCTCCTGGTTCAAGACTGGCTGGAGTAGAACCCTTTGTCCCTTACCTCTCCCTCAGCCACGCCGGGGCCGCTCGTTTCGTACCCGCAGGCGTCAGCCTCCGAACCCCCGACAATCATCCTGCCATCCCCATTTTCCTGATTATACTGCCCGGATCGATTGGGGCAGTTCTTTAGGGACTGCTTTGCGGTATCCTGTGACAGTAATATTCCAATCAGGCTGGACCTCCACGATAGCATACGAATTATTTTCCGGGGCCGGCCCATCGACAACGGCCTGTAAGGTATAATAATGAATGCCCTGGATTAGACTATAGCCGCCTTCGTGATGGTGGCCATGAAAAGCGGCTAAAACCTTATGCGAACCTTCCAATATCTCGCGGACCTGGGCGGCATTTTTGATATAAACGGAACCAGCTCCGTCCAGCCTTTGATGCGTAAACACCATCGCCGGCTGATCGTTCCTCTTCAGCTCGTTTTCAAGCCAGTCGAGCTGGGCAGGGGGAATATTGGTGTCGGTCCAATCAAAATTGCCCCGGTCGTAGTCTTTGCCATCCGAGCTGACATTGGCATCCAGAACCATAAAACGCACCCCGTTTTTGCTAAACGAGTAGTACGCGCTTTCCGGCGGGATACCGGTATTTTGAGTGTGGGCGAGAAACTGCTTTTTCGAAATACTGTCCATATCATGATTCCCGAGC
Organism: Planctomycetota bacterium; assembly: GCA_029573975.1. Next base: position 1,014 of record JAKQBU010000488.1, on the reverse strand, counting down.
ACGTGATAGACAGGCCCCTGGAAATTCTGGTAAGTTTTTTCAATGGTTTCCAGATATTCGATCGTTTTTTCCTCCGTGGGATTGGGATCCTGGTCTTTGAAATCGCCCAGCTCCATCAGAAAATCAACCTTTTGGGCGTTCATCAAATCTGTGCATTCTTTTACTTTCCCGATCGAATCACGATAGTGGCGGCCGATGCGGTTCTCGGTGTCCGCGTAATGAATATCCGTAATCAGGCCAAAACGGGCAGCCCGGCGTGGAAACATTTTCGACGATTGACAAGATAATGGAACCAATGCCGTTGCGGCCAGCAGACCCGCGGAGGCTTTCAGAAAATCACGGCGGGTAGGACGCCAGCCGGATGACTCGTTTGGGTCAGGGGATTCAAAATGTGTTTTCATGGCTAATTCCTTTCTACACACATCTCTTGGATCAAACGGCTCGGTATTGACCGGGCCTGCTTCTGCTTATTCTACCCTGCCCGCATACAAAATAAAAGCACTTTTCGTTTCCCAGCCCCGCACGTCAGTAAGGGGGTCAATTCCCTTGTTCTCCGCCTATGTACCCACCCACTCACCCGATGGTCATTCCTGAAGGTAGGGTCGGCAACTTGTTGCCGACGCGGTATTTTTTCCGTATGGTCTGATGCAGCGACTAATAGGAGCGTCTGCTTGTCAGCCATCCCCGCGGCGTAATGGTGCAGGCTCTCGCCGGGTGCCACCTTCCTGCCTTCCAGCAGGGAGGTGTTCTTCCAGGTAGGGTGTGTAGCTCGCTGCACACGTGTTTCTTTATACGTCCACATATCCAATTCCCGCGCCCGCCAGTCATTCCCGCGCAGGCGGGAATCCAGGATTTCTCTTCTTTTCGTAATTTATAATTCGTACTTCGTAATTTCTTAGGCGGGAATCCATCTTCTCTTCCTCTGTTCTCAAACTATGTCCCATAAATCGGCCAACCACCCGCCGGTCATTCCTGCGCAAGCAGGAATCCAGGTCCTCTTCTATTTTTGCCTTT
>JAKQBU010000487.1 GCA_029573975.1 Planctomycetota bacterium | reverse complement strand
GCTGGTCGAAGTTTTCCTGAAGGTCCACCGTTTCTTTATCAAGGTCCGCCATCATGTCGGCGGTGATGGATTCCATGCGCGCTTCGGTGTACCGGTAGGCCGCCGCGTTGTCGCCGTCGATGGAGCCAAAGTTACCCTGGCTGTCGACCAGCGGGTAGCGCATGTTCCATTCCTGGGCCATACGCACCAGAGTCCCGTAGGTAGCCTGATCCCCGTGTGGGTGATAATTACCATTGGTATCCCCGACGATCTTGGCGCATTTTCGGTGTTTGCTGCGCGGCCCCAGGTTCAGGACGTTCATCGCCACCAGGAGCCGCCGCTGGGAGGGTTTCAGCCCATCCCGAACATCCGGCAGCGCCCGGCTGATGATCACGCTCATGGCGTAATTCAGGTACGAATCCTTCAATTCATCCAGAATTGACAGGTCTTCGATTTTTTCGTCGTTTGTCTCTACTTTATCTTCAGATTCCACGGAATCGATCCTCTCTTTCAGTCCATTTTTTGAATGAAGTATTCTACCGTGAAATGCTGGTTTAAGCAATTATTCTTTTATGATTTCCTGACATAATTTTACTCTCAGGTAGGGGTATTTCCCAACCCGGATTCCTCCTCCTGTACCGCCAAAACGTCATTCTGACCGTCGGGATTTTGCCCTTCCTGCCCTTTACTCCGGCGCTGCTCCCAGTGGACCTGAACCCATTGCAATCCAGCTCCTATGACCAGTAGTAAAAAGGCCCCCAATACGATGGCAATCCCCTTGCCGTGCCGGGAATTCCACAAGGTCTGCGAGATTTTCGCCGCCCCGGCCGAAACTGGTGCCACCAGGGCCAGACAAAGGAACCACCATTGCTGCATTAATATCCAGTTTAGGGCGAATAAAATGGATACGAACAGACCGCTGGGATATAACGGATGGACCAGGTATGCCAAAACCCCCTGGGTAACCGAAGGAAACTCTTTCGGTAGTCCGTCATGGCTGGCTAAAACCGCGTGCATAATAGTCATACCCATCACTGCCCAGGTTTCTGCATACCGCTTGCCCGAGATGTGGCTCAGGGTGATCGCTAATACCCCTATCGCTAGGAAGATGGGAGAAAAATACCACTGCGCCCAATCGACAAACAAGCCCCACATGGCCGAATACAGCTGTAAAACTACCAGTACGACCAGAATCGCCAACAGCAGCCAGGGAATCCACCATTTGGAAAACGGCCGAGAATCTGTCTGAAAACCTTTATGCTTTTGCCACCGGGCCGCCAGTAGATGGCAGGCAGTAAACACCGCAACCAGCCAGCAAGTCACATAGACAATCACATGCTGGGTTGGCTTGTCGGTTATCGACAGCCGAATAACCGGCGACAACGCCGCCAGAACCACCAACCAGACAATAACCAGAAAAAGCAAAGGAGCGGGAATTTTCCAGCGATACCAGCGTAACGCCAAACGCAACTTCACCAGCGCCAGGATCAAGGCCCCAATCGAAAACCAATGAGCGATACCGGCCGCCGCCAGATAAAGCTCATTTAACGCAATGAACAAAAAACCGGTTAAAACCAGGGTAAAAATCCCCGACCGGGCGGCATCGGTAAACAGATTCTTGCTGATCTGCCATCGTGCCAATCCCAACAGCAGCCACATATACAACTCGAACGCCCCCAGTGTAATATAAACACATGCCGTTTCCCCCGTTTTGCGATTATATGGATCAATTAGAATCCAGATTCCCACCAGCAGCAGCAAAATACTGACCCAATACAAAAACCGTGCGAAACTATGGATGGAAAATTCCTCTTTGATAGGTATGTGGTACGCCGGCATATAAGTACCCTTTCAATTACAATTATGTCCCGAGAGAATTTATTTTTAAAGGAAAGAGTACTTATCCCTAACATGTTTGTCAACAGTAAATTATATGAGAAATACAATTCTTTAACTCAAAAAAACCGGCTATAAGTTTATGGGGTCCCAAAAAAATAAAGTGCAAAACGATAGTAATTAAAAAGGCTTGCCGGGTGACAAGCCTGAAATATAAGGTGCCTCCGCCGCGATGCCGTCTGTAAGGCATTTAGAAGAACCCAGTATTTCCATGTGGGCAACCGTTGCTTATGTCCAGAAATCCTGGCTGGCAGGCACAACCGGCGTTTAAGATCTGGCTTCCCTGGATTATGGGTATCGGTTCTTCAAAATACGCCTGACATAACAAACAGGGCAGAGGCATGTTTTCTATGTTCTTTTATAGCATATTTTTTATCGGAATACAAGAGTAAATTACTTGAAAAAATCTATTCGTATATCTGGGAATCCCATAACCCCAGTAGGAGCAGGGAATATACATTCTAAAAAATGAGAAAAAAACCATTTGTCAATATCGGTAAACTTGTTATGATACGGGCGTCGGGAGGAAATGGTTTTTTATTGGTTTATTGGGTTGAGGATTGGCCAGGAAATGGAAACAGGAAGATTTAATTTTATTCAGCAAGTGGCAGTACCAAAACAGAGCGTACTTTACAGCCGGCATATGGGCTTGACGACGCATATGGCGGATTTCGCGGGGTATCTAATGCCGTTATGGTATAGTGCCATCAGCCGGGAGCATGAGGCGGTGCGGCAGGCGGCGGGGCTATTCGATTGTACGCATATGGGGGTACTGGAGGTGGCGGGGCCGGCGGCGCTGCCGTTTTTGAATTTGCTGTTGACAAACGATGTGAGCCGAATGGCGGTGGGCAGCTCGCAGTATTCGTATATACTGGATGCGGCGGGGAATGTGCTGGATGATCTGTTTTTGTACCGGCGCGGCACGGAGCGGTTTATGGTGGTGGTCAATGCCGCCAATGAGCAGAAGGTGAAGGCATATCTGGAGGCACTGAGGCGGGGCAATGCGGCCGTGGATGTGAAGAATCCCGGGCGGAAGCTGCCCGCCTGGCCGTCGATTGTGGATTTGCGGGCCGAGGGGGCAGGGGCACATGGCCGGGTGGATCTGGCACTGCAGGGGCCAGCCAGCCGGGAGATTCTTTTGTCGCTGATGGACAGCCCGGCGGAGCGGGAAAAGTTGACAGCGCTCAAACGCGGGTCGTTTATCGAGACGCGGATCCAGGGCCTGGACGTGCTGGCGGCGCGGACGGGATATACGGGAGCGGAAATAGGATTTGAGTTGTATGTGGAGCCGGCACAGGCGGGGCGGTGGTGGGATCTGCTGCTGGCGAAGGGGTCGGCGGCGGGATTGCAGCCCTGCGGGCTGGGGGCACGGGACAGTCTGCGGATTGAGGCGGGCTTTCCGCTGTATGGGCATGAGCTGGCGGGCAAGTATGATATTTCGCCGTGGGAGGCGGGGTATGGCTGGGCAGTGAAGCTGGAGAAGGAGTTTTTCATTGGCAAGGAGCCGATGCAGAAACGGCAGGCGGAGCAATGTATGGAAGTGGTGCGGCTGGAGCTGCCGGGGCAGAAGGGAGTGCGGCCGGTGCGGGAGGGCGACGGGGTGCTGGACGGGGCGGGCCTATGCCGAGGCTGGGTGCTGAGCTGTGCCAAGGCGGAGGAAAAGCAAGTGGCGCTGGCGTATGTGCAGAAAGGGGTGTTAGCGGCAGGGACGGCGGCGGGGATTTATTATCTGGCGCGGAATGCGGGGCATGTGCAGCAGGGGCGGCTGGAAAAGGTGGAAATGGAACAAAAACTGAATGCGGATATCGAAGGGAAAGCAGTAACGCGATTCGCGAAATTTTAATTGGATCAAGGATAACGGAAGGAAGTAACTATGGTACCGAAAGGATTGTATTATACCCGCGATCATGAGTGGGTACGGGTAGAAGGAACGGCGGCGACGGTGGGGATCAGCGATTATGCCCAGCAGCAGTTGGGTGAGATTACGTTTGTGGAATTGCCGGCGGTGGGCAAAGAGGTAGGCCAGCATGGCATCCTGGCGTCGATCGAGAGTTCCAAGGCGGCCAGCGATGTTTTTGCGCCGGTGGCCGGCAAGGTGACGGAAGTGAACGGGGCTTTGGAATCCCAGCCGGAGCTGGTGAACCAGGACTGCTACGGCCAGGGGTGGATCTGCAAGCTGGCGATGAGCGACGCGGGCCAGGTGAAGGAGATTATGGACGCGCAGGCGTACGAGAAATATCTGGAAGGACTGGAATAATGCCATTTATAGCCAATACGGACGAGCAGCGGCGGGAGATGCTGGGGGAACTGGGGCTGAACCTGGAGGATTTGTTCGGGGATATCCCGGCCCGGATGCGCAGCGGCCCGCTGAAGCTGGCGGAGGGGCTGAGCGAGCAGGAGGTGCGGCAGCGGCTGGCGGAGCTGGCGGCGAAGAACTCGACGCATCTGACCTGTTTTCTGGGCGGGGGATTTTACGATCATTTTATCCCGGCGGCGGTGTATGCCCTGACGGGGCGGAGCGAATTTTATACCGCTTATACGCCGT
>JAKQBU010000474.1 GCA_029573975.1 Planctomycetota bacterium | reverse complement strand
GCCTGGATTCAGCGAGCATGGCAATCCACGCCGACAGGCAATTGATTTTGTCAATGAACAGGGTATAGATGGTCAGGAAAATGCCGCCGAATTCGAAGCATTGGAGGAATATCGCTGGCTTTTGGAACACGCAGGAAATTTCGGTTTCGAGTTGTCCTATCCCAAGGGCGGTAAAGCGGCATTTGAACCCTGGCACTGGCATTATCGGGGACAATAATCGAAAATTATGGCTGGCCCGACTCTACGGCGGCTAAGGCCACAGCCGAAGCTATCGCAAATTGCGAGGTATGGGTGATACTCAGGGTAATTTGCTCGATGCCATCGCGGTCGGCCAGTTCTTTGAGTCGTCCCGAAATAGTCACAACCGGTCGCCCCAGGGCGTTATTGACCACTTCGACATCCGTCCAGGCAATCCCATCCCGCCAGCCGGTGCCGACCAGTTTCATCACCGCTTCCTTAGCGGCAAACCGTCCCGATAGTTTCTCGATACGATTTTTCACGGCATCTGCATCCGCTAACTCCCTGGCGGTAAAGACCCGGCGAAGAAAATGCTCCCCGTGGCGGCTCAGCATCTGCTCAATCCGCCCGAAATTTACCAGGTCAATGCCATGTGCAATAATTTTCATCGTATCACCACCGACAGGTTACGAGTTGGGTTTCCACATGGCATACGCCTCGATGACACAGTAATCCAGAAACTGCTCCATCTGGACCACATCCGCCTGGCCCATCAGGCGTTCCACCATTTTAGAATATTGTTCTTTGCGGAACTCGAATTGAAACTGCTGCTCGATGGCATCCTGGACTTCTTCAAACGCCTTACATCCGGCGTCTTTGCGATTCTCCAGTTTCAGAATAAATACCTGTCCCTCTGATGTGAGCGGACCGGCAACCTGCCCTGGCTCCATCGTCAGCGCCTTCTGCTCAAGAATGGCATAAGTATCCGGCAGTGAGCCGGCGCCTATGGTAATCGGCCGCCACAACCCCCCCGCCGAGGCCAGCGGCCCCTGGGAGTACTGCTCGGCCAGTTTGCCGAAATCCTCGCCGGCTTTAATCTTGTCCATCAGTTCCACCGACAGCCGCACCGCTGCGGTTTCTGCGGTTTCGCCTTCTCCTATCAGTTCCTCCGGCATTCGGGTCGGAATCAAATCTATCGCCCGAAACTGCATGGTCCCCTCCCAGCAGAATTGCTCCTGCCGATGCTTATCGTAATAGTCCACCATCTCGCTGTGAGCAATCGGACGTTTATCGGTAAATTCCTTGGACAGATACGACTGGGTCAGAATCAGCCGGCGCTGAAAATCGCGAAACGTCTTCCAGTCATAACCCATCGTTCGCAGGGCGTTTTCCGCCAAGGCGCGATTGTTATCATACGAACTCAAAAACCGTTTCAACTCGCTTTCAACGGCCTTATCAAGAGCGTCATCAATATTCTCCGGAGCCTTTTTACGGGCTTCCGCATAGAGCAGGATATCTGTGACCCGACTGCGAAGCGTCTCGCGAAAGGCCGGACGAGCCGCCTGCTTGAAAGCCGCAAAACCGCCCTGGGCTGCAAGGGGTCTAAACTGCTGCTCCAGAAGCACTGTCAAATCCTTGACCGTCACCGTCTCCGATGCCACGTTGAGTGTCATTCCGCCGCTGGGAACAGGCAGATCATAACGGTTGGAAAAAGGAATGGTCT
>JAKQBU010000463.1 GCA_029573975.1 Planctomycetota bacterium | reverse complement strand
TATAACCCCGCCTGGTCAGTTCGATGGAGTGGCGGCCGGTACCGCAGCCGATATCCAGTATCTTCACGAATTTGTCGGAACGGATCTCCTTTTCGATAAAATCGCATTCGCCGATGGTTCCCTGGGTGAAAACCTCCTTGTCATAGTGGTCGGCATAGTCGGTGAATAATTCTTCATACCACTGCTTCATGTTTTTATCCTTTCGGCAATAATCTATACATCATGGATTCCCTCCTGCGCTTACCTGGAACCGGGCAATCAGTAGGGATTTTCCAAATAATAAAAGCGGCCATCCTCCGCGCCAGCCAAAAGATCCGGCTTGCCGTCTCGGTTCCAGTCCACCACGGTTGGGCAGGTTGTATGTCCGGCGAGTACACGCTCGCCCATCAAGCCCATATTATAAAACACCGGTTCCTCATTTTTCTGCGTTACATTACGCAAAAAATCAATATTTTTACTGTTTATCAAAATATCGATCTTACCATCCCGGTCCCAGTCCGCCAAACAAAATTTTCTCCGGCCGCTTCCCCCCGCTATATTGGCATTTAATCGCATCGGTTCCACACCAACCGGCTCAGAATTGTTTACTTCCTTTGCCATTTGGAAAATACGCTGCCCTGGTAACAGAATCAAGGTATCATTCCTTTTTTCACGCAGAAACAAAGCCAGGTATCCCTCCTGATCCAGCATGATTAAATCCTGCAAACCATCCTGATTATAATCCAGCACCACCGGCGTGGTCCTCCATTGGGTCGCCAGAGCTTTCCCTGCCGGCTCCCACCAGTTCCATGCCGGCTTCGGCGGCGCAGCCGGCCATTCCACCTCGATCGGCTGGGCAGCCGCCAGCTTAGGCTGGTTTCGCGTGCCGATATTCTGGTACCAGACCACCTTGCCCCAGATCGAATTCACCACCAGATCCGGCAAGCTATCCTGATCCCAATCGGCCACATTCAAAACGGTGTAGCCCCATTTGGCTTCACACGGCCCCTGGATGGAACCATTCGGCCCGGCCATAATACGAATGACTTGATGATCGGCTTCCAGATATTTCGGCGCGGCCCATTGGGGCGGATTGCCGCCATCCAGATTCTCAATAAAGCCAATATACCCGGCCGTATTGCCGCAAATCAAATCCTCATCGCCATCGCCATCCCAGTCGAAGCTAAAGGGAGTGGCTAGGGCGCCAAATTTCAAATCATCCGCCTGCTGCTGAAAAAACCGGGGCGGCAGAAATTGGGGCATTCCCGCAATCATCTGGCCGGTGTGCTCCATAAACGCCACGCGGCCATCTTCCTGACCGACAATCAAATCCACATCCCCGTCCCGATCCCAGTCCATCGCTACCGGTACCATCATACACAGATCCATCTGGATTACTTTTCCTGCATGAGTTAGATATTTCCCCTCCGCATAACGCGGTTCGGTGCGGGTACCGATATTTTCAAACCAGGTGAATTTATCCACAAATTCGCCGCAAATGATATCGAGGTCGCCGTCTCCGTCAAAATCCGCCAGATTCGGGGAAGGCATACCATAGACATCCATCGGCTTGCCATTGGCTTGCATCTTCACCGGCTCGGCGTATTTCGGCTCTTCGGTGGTCCCCAGATTTTGCAAAAGATAGACATACCCATGCAAAGGCCCGTGTGTCCAGGTTCCGGTCGTATCGAATGCGTTATCCCAGCCGTAGTCCGTCCAGTCGCCCACTCCGACAACGAGATCCAGATCATCATCGCTGTCGAAATCCGCATATTTCCATTGATTGGCACGGACCTTGTTGTTATGTACGTTCGCCGACAATCCCAATTTTTTCGAAGAGGTAAACTGGTTGTTTCGAAAATCCAGATATTCGGTGCCGGGCGACAACAGCCGCACCTGTCCATTCACATACGATGGCTGCAGATTCGGAATGTCGCGTGAAATCCTTACCCCAGCCTTAAAAACCGGCATTTTCACCTGGCCTTCCGTGTTTTCAAAAAAATAAATGCCATTATAAGGCCTATCCGGACCCAAAACGACCAGGTCATGATCCCCATCCCCATCATAATCCATCGGCAGCGGCCAGGCCCATAAACCCACCCCCAAATCCACCACCAAGCCCGGATGCTTATATTTGATGCGTTTCCAGTCGTTTTCCACAGCGCAAGCATGATCTGGAAAAACCAGGCATAAAACCGGCAATAGTAAAGGCAAACACCAAATGATAGGGGACTGGTATAATAAACGAATACGCATGCAATCGCTCCTGCATAGGCAAAAACAATAGTTTAATGACAAAACGAAACTCACATTTATGGTAGCGAAAGAATAAGGCATATCCAGATGATTGTCAATCATTGCCTGAGACAAAACCATCCTGCCATATCAAACATTCGGTAAAAACTATTTGAATAACGAAGGGAACTGTGGCATACTGATACGAAAAAGATATTTGGCCATTCCAGAAAAGGTATATGATAAATGCAAAATCATTTTTCCTCCATTGACTGGGCCGTTCTGGGTTTGTATTTTCTGGCCACCATGTCCATCGGTTTTTATTTTTCCCGCAAAAGCCGCTCCACCGAAGGCTTCACCGCCGCCGGGCGTACCCTGCCCGGCTGGGTTTGCGGACTTTCGATTTTTGCCACCTATTTGAGCAGCATCAGCTTCCTGGCTCTGCCCGGCAAGGCCTATGCCACCAATTGGAATCCCTTTGTCTTTAGCCTTTCCCTGCCGATTGCCACCTGGATCGCGGTGCGGTTTTTTATGCCCTATTACCGCCGGACCGGCGAGATTTCCGCCTACGCCCACCTGGAGCATCGTTTCGGCCCCTGGGCACGGATCTATGCCAGCGTGTTTTATCTCCTGACGCAACTGGCCCGCATGGGAGCCGTCATGTACCTGATGGCCTTGCCGCTGAGTGTCTTGCTCGGCTGGGATATCCGGATCATCATCCTGGTCACGGGCATTTCCGTTACCATCTATTCCTTCGTGGGCGGCATTGTCGCGGTGATCTGGACGGACGCCTTTCAGGCATTCGTATTGATGGCCGGCGCCGTCCTGTGCGCCCTGGTCATGCTGGCGGGTATGCCCGACGGCCCCAGCCAGGTCTTTACCCTCGGCATGGAATACCACAAGTTCAGCCTGGGCAGCTTTGGCCCTTCCTTTTCCCAGGCCACTTTTTGGGTGGTTCTGATCTATGGCATCGTTCTCAATCTGCAAAATTTCGGCATCTACCAGAGTTTCATCCAGCGGTACATCGCCTCCAGCTCGGACCGGGAAGCTCGTAAAAGCATCTGGCTGGGCGGCTTGCTTTATGTACCGGTTTCCTTTGTGTTCTTCTTCATCGGGACCGAGCTGTTCACCTATTATCAAGCCTATCCCCAGAAACTGGACCAGGTAAAAGAAGCGGTAGCCGTGCAGCAACTGGCCGCGGAAGGAATCACTCGGACCGATACCGACCAGTATGAAACAATGGTCGCGCAGAAGGCCGGTCAGCTAACCAATGCCGACCTCGGCGACAAGGTCTTCCCGCATTTCATCGGCGCTGAACTGCCCCAGGGAGTCACGGGCCTGCTGATCGCCGCCATCTTCGCCGCCGCCATGAGCACCATCTCCACCAGCCTGAATTCCTCCGCCACCCTGCTCCTCCGCGATTACTATCAGCGATACGTCAATCGAGACGCCACCGAAAAACAGTCCATGCGGATTTTATGGGGCAGCACCATCGTCTGGGGGATACTCGGAACCGAGGTGGCTTTTCTACTGCTAAATATCACCAGTGCCCTGGATGCCTGGTGGACGCTCTCCGGCATCTTTGGCGGCGGGATGCTGGGCCTGTTCCTGCTGGGACTCATCTCGCGCAAAGCCTCCAATCCGCCGGCCGTCATCGCCGTGATCATCGGTATCCTCGTCATCTGCTGGATGAGTATCTCCCCGTATTTACAAGGCTCCCTCGCTTGGCTCTCCAGCCCCTTTCACGCCTTTCTGATCCCCGTCTTCGGTACCCTGACCATTCTGCTGACCGGCCTGCTGATCAGCCGATTTTACCGCGGTCACAGCCGTCCAACATAGCCGGTAATTGTTTTGTTTTACTCCGTCGTTTTCTTCGCTGTTTTTGTTTGCGGATTTTTTCGGCTTCTAAGGCGGCGGGACTCTGGTCGCCCAGGGTCTGGTTTTCGAGCAGTTCGCAGAGCCGCTTGCGGGCATAATACCGGTTTAGCCCCTGCGAGCGTTCCTTGCCCATTTTGACTTCCAGGCCGGTGGGCCGGTGTTTGAGATAGACGCACGTGGCGGATTTGTTGACCTTCTGGCCGCCAGGGCCGGAGGACCGGATGAATTTCTCCTCCAGGTCCGCCTCACGCAACGTGAGTTTTTCCATCCGTTCCTCCAACTGCTGCTGCTTTTTATCCGTTACCCCGAAATTCACCTTTCATCCTCTTATTCAATATGCATCAATGGATCCACACCATAGCGGCGGGAAATAAGAGAGTCCGCTTCGCTTAGTTGATCGGCCGGAATCACGACCAGCGGATTGTTCAGCTCAAATTCAATCGTGTGAAATTGCAGCATGGCCCCGCCCTGCAGCGCTTCCGCGATATCCTGG
>JAKQBU010000445.1 GCA_029573975.1 Planctomycetota bacterium | reverse complement strand
CTGCTCCATCAGTTCCCGCCAATAGGGAGTATGCGCATAGGCCAGATGAACCATACGCTGCAAGCGCTCCAGCCGAAGCTGATTTAGCCGCTCCCGCGGCCACCGCTCGCTGGAACGCAACTGCCGCAGGATAGAAAAACTGTTTCGGCCAAGACACCGTTCCTGCATGTTAAAAATAAATCTGGCTATGCCGGGCAGCATACGATAATCTCCATTTTTCACTATTCAATCCATTGCATACCTTAAATCCAGTATAAATTATTGAGGGCCTGTACCGCCTTGCGCACAATAGCCCGGGGACTGGCCAGCCGGCACGGCGTTACGCTTTGGGCGGTGTATTGTCCAGCCGCCAGGGCGCCCGCTAAATCAGAAAAGGTATAAACCGGATACTCCTGCGGATGCTCTGCCAGCCACCGGCAGAGGCGGCGGAACCGATGGTTGACAATCCGGTTAATCCGGCCTCCCTCATATTGTTTGTTACGAACCTTGAAGAGGCTGAAGCTGTGAAGGATCAGGACCGAATCCCCCCCGGCAGCCGCCGTCTTGATAATGGCGTCCCGGCATTCCGGAAAAGAAATCCCCATCAGGTCAAACGGCTTGGCCGGCTTCAGGCCCGGCAGCCGGGGCTGATAAAAACCGGACAAGGCCAATTCAAGGACTTTGCCGTACCATTTGGACCCGTTATAGGCGGTGGTATCCGCAAACAGGCACTGGCCGCCGAGAAACGGGAAAGAATAACTGCTGTCCAGATAGATGCCCACCGCCTCGAGCTGGTGCAGGGTTTCTTCAGAAGCCGCCATATTCCCGGCCCGAAAAGCCGCGGGATAGATACCAGTATAACTTTGGAGCCGCTGCGCCCCTTCCGCCAGTAAAGCCCGCTGCTGCTCCGGCGGAAGATCCGCCAGGTTATCGATTCGCGGGTGGGGCAGAGAGGCTTTGAACAGGCCGTAATGCTTATGGTTCGGGTGAATATGAAGCTGCACATCCTGGCCGCGGTCCAGAAGGTACCGGCAGACCGGTTCCGTCTGGCCGGCATGGCCCAGTTCATCGTTAAATGGCTCGACAAAAAAGGTGGCGGAAAGCCCATGCTGCTTCAGAATATCCACAATCAGAGGCAGACCGAAACTCTGGCTGCCGTATTGCCCCATCATCCCGCGCGAAGGCGGGACGGGTTTCAGCGCCGGGTCGTTCCAGGCGCCCCCCATGCTGCATTCTACATCAAAGGTTATAAATACGCCCGGTTTCATATCAGGTATTTCCCTGTGTTTCCGGATTTCCCACAATATCATACTGTTTGACGCGCAGTTTCCGGGTCATGTTCCGGCAATCGACCCAGAACGGCTTCGGATCGCGCAGGAGAAAACAATCATCATGGGTCCAGGGGCCGCAGTTCCACAAAAACTCTCCGGCGGCCGCCAGCTTACTCAGATGCTGCTGGTCGGGTGGCAGCGGATCGCCGCGGAGCATGCCCAGCATCCAGTTGGCATCTCCGCCCAGGATCCTGGTTCTCAGGCCCAGCCGATAGGAGGCAGGTTTCATTTTTTCCGGCTCAAAATGGCTCTGCCACAGCAGGAATGGGGCGTGAAAGCCGGCCAGGATGACCGTCGGCAGGCCGCCGATGAAACGGGGATTAATCTCGAGAAAGATATACCGGTTGGTTTGCGGGTCATAATGAAACTGAACCCCGGCCACGCCCTGCCAGGAAATCGCCTGCAGCAGTTTGACCGCATCGGCAATCAGGCCTTCATGCCGGCAGGAAACCCGCTGCACCGTGACCCCCCCGGCCAGCGGCATATGATGCTCCCCGATGTATTCGCCAGCCATAAAGGCCCGTCCCTCGTGCATGAGTATCTGCACATGGTCTTCGACGCCGGGGTGATATTCCTGAACAATCACATTGTGGGCAATGGGCCGGACCTCTTCATACAATGTATTCAATTGTTCCAAATCCAGGGCATAGGCGGCCTTCCAGGGCGCCCACTGCGTGGTCTGGTCATTCTGGCGGGACGTCCGCAAAACCAGCGGAAAGGTCAACGATTCCCCCTCGCCCGCCATGAGTTTATCCAGCGTGGTCCCCCGGGCAACCGGGATCCCAAGCTGCACGCACAGCGAGTGCATAAAATCCTTATCGGTGGCCTTGTCGAACGAGCTGCGGTCCGGAGAAAAAAGGTGGATATCCGGCTCGAAGAAATCCCGGGCCGAAATCAGGGTATTGTGATAGCCTTCGGAGATGGTCATGATGGAACCGGCCTGCAAGTCCTGAGCCAACTGCTGAATTTCCTGAATAAACTCTTTCTTCGAGGGGCCGTGTTCCGCCATCCAGGCCCCGGCGGCAAAGCGGCTGTGAGCCGCCAGCCCTTCCGGACTGCGGCACACGCAAAAGGGTTCCAGACCGTTCCTGCCCAGGTCCCGGACCATCCACAGGCCCACCTGGGTATCTCCGCAGATCGCCAGAACTTTGTGGCTTCTCGGTTTGGAAGACGGTTTAGGAGCTTTGAGTAATTTCATGGTATTTTCCGGAGGAAGGGGAAGGATTCAAGACACGGACAAAAACTTTCTCTACTTCCCGGGCCACACTGTCCCAGGATTGAACGGCAGGGCAATGCGCGATTTTTTCCGGCAGCCATTCGGCCTCAAGAACCTCCTGCAGGGCTCCGGTGAGTGTCTCGGCATCGCACGGGGGAATGATCCGTCCGTATTCAGGCACCGGCAGGATATCCGGAACCGCCCCCACCCGGCTGGCGACCACCGGTGTGCCGCTGGCCAGACTTTCCAGCACGACATTGGGACAGCCCTCACGATACGACGCCAGGGCGCTGACATCGGCGGCGTTGAAATAAAGCGGGATTTTGTCATACGGCTGCGCGCCGGGCAAAAAAACCCGATCCGTCAGATGAAGTCCGTCGATATAATTTCGCAGCGCCCGTTCGTTTTTGCCGCCCTGCATATCCCCCCCGACGATAACCAGGCGAACATCCCCGCTCAGCCGGGACAAGGCTCGCACCGTTTCCCAGTGGCCTTTGCGAGGCCCCAGATGGGCCACAGTCACGATCAGCCGGCCATCCTCCGGCAAACCAAGTTGCAAACGGCTGGTTTTTTTATCGCGCGGCCGAAACCGGACGGTATCCACCCCATTGGGAATCACATGAATCCGCTCAGCAGCAGTGCCCAGTCGGCGGGCAATATCGGCTAGTTCCCCGGAAACATTGATTACCGCGGCGGCGTTTTGCAGGGCCTCAGCGCACTGGCGCCGCTGGGAGGGCACTTCCAGACAGGGATAAACTTTCCCGCGCTGGGTAATCACATAGGGCAGGCCAAAAAACCGGGCCAGCCGGGAAACTCCCACCCCGTCGGGCCAGATAAAATGGGCATCGAGCAGGTCCGGTTGAAAATCCCGAATCAGATTTCTCAGCCAGCCGTTCAGCCCCCGGGCGTACCACCGGCCATCCCAGGATTTCAAAACGCCGGGGATGTAAAAAAACCGGGGCCGGTGAACCGTCAGGCCGTCCAGCCGTTCCGAACCGGCAGCCGGAAAACGACGAAACGGCGCCAGCAGAGGAAAATAGGGGACTGGAGAAACGGCCTGTAAATCCATAATCTGCGACAGGGCCGCCAGCCGCTGCTTCACGAACATCCCCCAGGCAGGCTGCACGGCATTCGGAAAACAATAGGAAAAGGATAACACTTTCAACTTATGGACCCGTCCTGTTTCGCTGGTTTTGGCCTGTGATACTATCGAAAAACCGCAGATAATTCGCGGCCATCCGCTCCAGACTGTAGTTGGCCCGCGAATACTGCGCCGCCTTTTCCCCCATGGCCGTCCCCAGCGGCCTATTCGTCAATACGGTCTGCATGGCTTCCGCAAGCTGCTGCGGCGCGGCCGGGTCCACCAGCAGCCCCACTCCTTCTTTCACCACCGCCGGAACCCCGCCCACCCGCGTGGCAATCAGGGGCAGACCCGCCATCATCGCCTCCAGCAAAACCAAAGGCAAACCCTCGCTGCGGCTGGAAAGAACAAACCCATCGGCCGCGGAATACAGGGAAACCATGTCGTCACGGGCGCCCAGAAACCGTACCCGATTTTTCAACTGCAAACGATCCTGCAAGGCCAGCAGTTCCCGGCAATATGCCGTTTCCGACAGATAGCCGGCAATCCATACCTCGAAAGGAGGATTGGTGCCGCTTCCCGCCAGCCGAGCCGCGGCCTCCAGCAGATCCTCAAAGGCCTTTTCGGGCCGGGCATTCCCCGCCGCCAGAAAAACAAACGTCCCAGCGGAAATATTCCATTCGCTGCGAATGCGATTTCTCGCCTGCGGGCAGGGAGTGTGCTCCGGCACTCCGTTGGGAATAATCTCGACCAGACCCTTCCAATCCAGATGCTGCCGATGGCGCTGGGCCACCTGGTCGGAAACCGCCGTTAGAGCCGCCAGTCGCCGACGGCTGAGGCGATAACGAAGCCGAAGCCTTTCAAACCCCTCATACAAAAGGCCATGTGCGGAAAAGACCAGCGGACAGCAAGGAAAAATACCCTGGGCCAGGGCCGCATATGGAAACGAGGCATAATCGTGGACATTTACCACCGAAGGTCGGAAATCGCGAAAGAGGGCGGCCAGCCGGCACAAAGCAGGCACATCATAGCCCCGATGGCTGTGCAGGGCGGTTACCCCGACGGAGGTATCTTCCAGTTCCCGGGCCAGACATCCTTTCTCCTGGAGGCAGACAACCTGAACCGCGGCCCCTTGCCCGGCAAACGAACGGGCCAGATGGACGACAATCCGCTCCGCACCGCCCAGACGCAGCTCGGTAATCACCATGGCGATGCGCCGGACAGCCGTGTTTCTGGGCTGATGGTTAAACTGGTTCATGTTTTGGCTCAAAAGGTTTTGCAGGGTTGCCAGCCGGGACCGGTTCGGCAGGCAATTCCGCTTCCAGATTGTCAATCACTCGTGTCAGACAGATCGGCAGGCACAACAACCACCAGGTAAACTCCACGTACAGCAAAGATACCGTTAAACAGCATCCCAACAGAATCACAACGCTGATGGTCAGCGAAAAACCCAGCAGTACCAGACTATCGTGAACGGGACCGGCCGGAAGATTCCGGATACGTTTGCTATCTCGCCGGAGCTGCCAGAAAACATGAAAAATGATAAAGCCAAACAAAAGGATGCCTTGCAGGCCCAATTCCGTTCCACAGCGCAAATAGGTATTATGAGCGTCCTTACCGGCTAAATTCTCATTGTACCGGCCGATCGTCTGGTAAAAGTTGCCCGCCCCGATCCCCAGCGGATGATCGCTTAGGATCCGCAGCGACGCACGTGTTAACTCAATCCGGCTCTGGGCAGAGCTATCCCGCTGCTCTTCACTGCGGGTAATGGTGGAAGTGCGTTCCCGGAATTGCGGATCCGTCAGATAATATCCTCCCGCCGCAAAAACCACCAAACCCAGGCCAATGATACCGCGATACTTTTTCGGCGCGGAAAACATGGCAAAAACCACACCGGCGGCCATGCCTACCACCGCTCCCCGGCTGCGGGTCAGAACAATGGTATTGACCACCAATACCCCCGTCACCAGCGACAGCAATTTCCCCGGCCAGCCGCTTCGTAAAAACTGGACCGCCACAAGCGGCAAGAGAGCGGCAAGGTACGCCGCCAAAAAATTGGATTCGGCAAAATCCGGCCCCCCCACATTTTCCAGCCGGCCCGATGCGAAAGCGGATCGGGGAGTCGTTTTGGCCTGCCATCCGAGAATAACCGCACCAACTATAAAAACCCAGAAAACCAGATCCAGATGTTTAAGATTCGTAATAATATGAGTCATCATCAGCGTTATGATGACAATTTTAATCATCTTAACCGAGGGGTGATCCACAATCGTATATCGTTCAACCGTGTCCGGCCCGATCCATACCGAAAGCCACACAACCCCCAGAAACAGCAGCAGAAGTTTTTCCTGCCGCAAAAGCAGAGATTTCCCAAAATGAAGCTTCCCCCAGTGCAATACCATCCCGATAGCCGTCACCGCCGCCAGCGTATATGCATAACGGATATTCAGTGAATTCAGAGGACTCGCCCACCATTTCGTTTCCGGCCCCAGATTATAATGCAGAATATAGCCCAGGATCCCCAGCAGCGGCACAAACAGGGCGCCCCCGCTGCAAAATAAGAAATAGAGAGCGAATAGTATCGTCTTTATACTCATGGTTATCCTGACTCTTCGTAAATCCTGCGTCGGCAATACTGTACATCGTTATCGTCAAAAATTCCATTCCTTATTATTTTAACCCGCATTTCTCATGGGCTTTTGACGATGATGCCAACGGAAATCTGTTCAACAAATTACTGCAACATCAGAATAGACAAAATGCCGATAAAGATACAAAAAGTAACCAGGCGTTTGCCGGATACGGTGTTTCACCAGCCTGAAAGAATTCAATGGAATTTAAACCAGAGGCCGCTTATAATCAGTACCGCTCCTCCAAAGGCAGGCGGATTTTTGGTTTGACTGTAACTTCTTGTAAATAAACGCCTTAGGCTGGCATTGCCGGTGTTCAATTAGGATTATCTCTGAAAATGCAGGAAAAAACCGAAAACACAGACAACAACAAATGGCTGGCCGCGGCCGGCTGGACTCTGTTGGCGGCCGCTCTGGCAGTCGCTTTTGCCAACACCTTTGCGGAAATGTGGATGCGGTGGTTTCCGGGGTGGAACCGTCTGAATTCCGGATTTTACGACCAGATTACCAAGACAGAAAGCTATTATACCCATGCCCCCCTGGTCCCGCTGGTCAGTTTACTGATAGGCTATCTGCTGATTCGCTACACCCGTATCCCCGTCAGGCCCCGCCCCATGCTGGGCTGGCTGGTGCTGGGCGGTTCCATCCTTTTGCACCTCACCGCCGCCTTCGCCCGGATCAATTTTGCCAGCGGCTTTGCCTTCATCGGAGTACTGGCCGGCCTGACGCTGGTAGGGTGGGGTTCCACCGCCTTTCGACGGCTCTGGTTTCCGATTTTCTTTTTATTCTTCATGGTTCCCCTGCCCGAGGTCTCGATTGCCCAGATGAACTTCCGGCTGAAAATCCTGGCCGCGGACTGGGGGGTGACCATGGCCAACTGGATCGGAATTATTGCCGAACGCTCCAGCAACCGCGTATTCCTGGAGGGGGATAAATCCATGGTCATCGCCAATATCTGCAACGGCTTGCGGACTCTGATCAGCGTGATGGCCTTCGGAGCTCTCTATGCCTATATCTGCCGGCTGAAAGGGCTGACGCGGATCTTTCTGTTTGCCATGTCAGTCCCGGTGGCGGTTATCAGCAACGCCCTGCGCATCCTGAGCCTCATCGTGGTGGCGGACCTGTGGACTGTGGAAATCGCCACCGGCTGGTTTCATGACTTCTCCGGACTCATGATTCTGGTCATGTCGTTTCTGCTGCTCTTCGGCCTGGAACGGCTCATCCTGGGGGCGTATGCTCTTGCCGGCAGGCCGATCCCCGTATCCCCCTTGTTTGCCGATGTCCGCCGCTCCGGCAACGATCCGCCGCAGGGGACGCTTCTCTGGAATGCCATCCGGACTCGAAACAGCCGAGCGGCCGTGGCGGCGGCGATTCTGATGGCGGCCGGCAGTTGGTGGTTCCAGCGAACCATACCCCCCGTTTATACCGAAGCCATCCTCGCCGGGGCCCTGCCGGAACAAATCCGCTATCAGGACGAGGACTGGCACAGTTATATCGTCGAATTTGACCCCCAGGTGCTGGTCGTTCTGGAAACGGAAGCCGCTCTCATGCGCCGCTATGCCCGGCCCGGACGGGAACCGGTTGATTTCTGCCTGGTCTTCAGCAAAGACAATCGAAAAGGCACCCACCCGCCCGATTTGTGCCTGGAAGGCGGCGGCCAAAACATCATTTACAAAAATACCCTGGCCGTAACCGGTATCCCAGATATTGGGGACGTTTCATGCCGGGAACTGGTGGTCCAGGCCGGCTCCCGCCAAACCTACTATCTCTATACCTATAAATGCGGCCGCAGATACACGGACAGTTTTTGGCTCCAGCAGGCCGTTATTTTTGCCAACGGATTAGGAAATCGCAATACCAGCGGCGCCTTGATCCGGGTCTCCACCCCCGTCGAAACCGGAATCCCCCAGGCCCGGGCCCGTGCCGGCGAATTCCTGCGCATGGGCATGCCGCAAATCAACCGGGTTTTACCCTAGAAAGAGATGGAATCTATGAAACGCAGAATCATTTTAATCGTCGTTATTCTGGCTATAATCCTCGCTATCGCGGCCGCCATCACGTTGTATGTCCGCCACAACCGCTCCTACCGCCAGCTTAGCCGGATTGAAGTGGCTATCCGGGCCGGAAATCTCGACCGAGCTCTGGCTATGACCAATACCTTTATCGCCAAATTTCCGGAGGACTGGCAGGGCTATTTCCAGCAGGCGCGGGTCCAGATGTTTGCCGGCCGCTACGAGGAAGCCAGAAAACTGCTGACTCGGCTCCGGGAAGAAAAAGACCGCTTCCAGCCGGACGAAAGCCGCGTCTTGCTTTCCCTGTCGGACACCTATTCGCTGCCGGCCAAGCGGGCTTTGGCATCTACCGAATCCCGGATGGACGCAGCGGCCATCCAAAACTGCATTGGCCATTTGAACCAGGCAAACGAAGTGCTTCAACAGATCGCCCCCGCCGAGGAGAAAATAACTCTCTTGCAGCAGCAATCCGCCGGCCTGAACTGGTCGGAAATCGGACAGGCCCATCTGCGGCTCTCTCGCCGATACGGTCAGGACGAGGAAGTGGCTGCTACCACCGGGGATGAGGACAAACGAAAGGCCGCTGCCAAACTGGCGGAAACGGAAAAACAGCAGGCCCAGCAGGCCTTTGCCCATGCGACCGAAATGCTGCTCGCCGTGGTGGCCCGCGATCCCTCACGGGACGAAGCCGCCGGTACGCTGGTACAATTGTGCATTCAGCAGAAAAACCCGGAGGCCCTCCAGGCCGCACGGGCGGCAATATTATCTGCCGAAAAACCGGCTCCGCTGGCCGCCTCCGCGCTGATAGTCCACGACCTGGAAACCGCTTTTCCCGACTCCCAGGATAGCAGCCAGGACGATTTCTCCCTGGAAGCCCAGCGAGAAAAGATTGGCCAGGCCGCGCAGGAACTGGATAAACTGCTGGCGCTATATCCCACCGAGCTTCAGTTGAAACTCCAGCGGGCTTCGCTGGCCCTGATGCTGCGGGATGAGCACCTGGCAGAACAGTATGTCGGGGACATCCTCAAGGAAAATCCCCGCCATGCCCAGGCCCGCCTGCTGGAGGCCAAAATGCTGCTGGGACGCGGCCGGGCCGCCGAAGCAGAAACCAAACTGTTTTCCCTGAAAGCAGAATTCCGCGACTGGCCGGAAGCGCATTATAACTATGCCCAGGCGGTGCAGGCCCAGGGCAAACAGGAACTGGCCCGCCTGGCCATGCGCCGCGTTACCGAACTGCAGCCCGACCATGCAGCCGCCCGTCGCTATCTGGCCGCCAGCCTGATCGAAGACGGCTTCTATCAGCAGGCTCTGGAAGATGCCCATGCCTACTATAAATATTACCCGGACCGGCCCCAGGCGGTCGAGTACCTGGTCACCTGCCTGGTCCGAACCGACCAGCCGGATTTGGCTCGGGAAATCCTGGAGAAAGTAAAGGCCGCCCACCCCGACGACCCCGTCATGCTGCTGGTCGTCACCGGCGGTTATGAATTGCTCGGTGATACCCCCCGTGCCGTCGCTACCCTCCGCCGGGCGGCCGAATCCAAACCCGATGCCCTTCTGGGCCGCATGGCCCAGGCACGGGCCTTGATACGAATCGACCGGGAAGCAGAAGCGGAAAAAATCCTGCTGGATGAATTAGAAAAAGATCCCCGGCAGCACCGTATCCATTTCGCGCTGGGACAAATGTATGCCGATACCGGCCGGAATTTCCAGGCCCTGGAAGAATACCGGGAAGCCCTCCGTCTCGACAGCAACAACGACACCTATCGGCTGGCCATCGCCCGGATCCAAATGGAAACCGGGGATCTGGAAGAATGCCGGCAAATGCTGGAACAAATTTCTTCCCCCAGCACCCAGTCCCAATTGATGGCACTGCAACTGAAACTGATCCAGGAACAGACCCTTCCCGCGGTTCCGACCCTGGAGCAAATAGGCATTGCCGACCGGATCGGCCTGGCCATGACCTATCTCCAGTCCGGCCAGCCCGAAGAATGCATCAAAATCTGTCAAACCGAATTAACCCGTAAAAACGACAGCATCGAAATCCGAACCCTCCTCAGCCAGGCCTATCTGGCTCTCGGCCAACGGGATCAGTGCGAGGAACAATACCGCATCCTGCTGCAAATGGGCCCCCGGAACCTCTCCAATTATCTGGTCTTGACCCGCTTCCTGAGCCAAACGAACAACCCCGAAGAAATTACCAAAAAACTGTCCGTCATCCCGGGCGCAGAAACCTATCTGATCGATCTGGCCCTCGGCTGGCTGTTGGAAGGGCAGAAAAAGTACCCCCAGGCAATGGAGTCGTATCGCCGCGCAGAAAAAAATATCGAAGCCCCCCAGGAAGTTCGCAGCCTCGCCACACTCTTTACCGCCAGAAGCCTGGTCAGCCAGGGACAGATCGCCCCCGCTCTGGAACTGCTGAATACCATCCGCCAGGGGAAAATTGGCGGAGAATCCGTCGATTTCATCAAAATCGGCCTGCTCCTCCAGGCAGAACGCCCGGCGGAGGCCGACGCCATCGCGCAAAACCTTTCCCGCACCGCCGGCGAACAGCGGGACAAAGTCCTGTTCCGCAAACTCATTCGCTACTATCAAGACCGGCAGCAGTTCGACCAGGCAATGGCCCTCACCGAAAAAGAAGAACAGTTGTTCCCCCAAGATCCGGAACCCTATCTGCTGCGCGCCTCCGTTCTGGAAGGCCAAAACCGCTGGGAAGAAGCCGTCGCCTGCTATCGCCAGGCCAAAGACCTCCAGCCCAATATGTTTGCCATCTATCGTTCTCTGGCCAGGGCCTTGAACCGCCTCCAGCAGCCCCAGCAGGCCCTGGAAGTTTTGGCGGAACTCGAAAAATCCGGACAAAGCGGTTGGTCGGCCGCCATGTTTGAGAAGGGTATTTTGTTTGAGGAATGGGGCCTGCAAAAACAGGCCATCGCTTGTTATGAGGCGCTGGCCGCCTCCGGCTACAGCAGCAATCCCAAACTCCAGTTGTTTCTGGGAAGAAATTTTGCCATCCTGGGCGAAAAAACACAAGCCCGCCAGATGCTGGAAAAAATCCCGGAATACAGCCCGGACTATGTAAAGGCCCAGCTATTGCTCGCCTGGCTCACCGAAGATACCGATGAAAAAGTAGAACGGTTGCGCCAGGTACAGGCCCGGTATCCCCAGGACGCCGCCGCCGCCGCGGAAATGATGAATACCCTGCTGGCCGAAAACCGGCCCGATGAAGCAGTATCGGTCTTTTCCGCCTTTCTCCAGGGACACAATAGGAATCAGCCTCTGCCTGACGAACTTCGTCTGCCGGCGACCCGGGCCTTCGTGCAGGCCTCGGACCGGCCCGCCGCCGCCGCTTTGTGCGCGGACATTGCCAAACAGGCAGCGGGGCAGAAGCCGGGGCAATGGTCGGGTCAGCGGTCCTGGCGCCTTCTGGCTATCCTGCTTTACCTCGATCAGCAGCCCGACCAGGCTGCGGAACTGCTCACGCCGGCCCCCGAGAGCGATTTCTACGATTCCGTACTGGGTCTTTGCTGCGCCGGCCGGGTAAATAATGAAAATCAAATCCAGGCCCGCCTGGCCCGCCTGGAGGAACTGGACCGGCAGGCCGCCCAAAATCCGAATATGCGGCCCGTCCCGCTTTTATACAAAATCTGCATCCGCCTGGCCGCCGGCCAAAACGACCTGGCCCAGGCGGAGCTGGCCCGCTTCCAAAATCCCCGCTCCCTCGACTGCACCATCGCCTCGGAACTGGTATCCTATTCGCTGGCCCATCCCAATCGCCCCGAAGCCGTACAATTGCTGATGGCCAATACCGCACTCGATCTGGGAATTCCCGAACTGGGCCGCCAATGGGCCTTGGAAGTGCTGCACGCCCGCCCGTCCTGCCTCTGGGCGGCGGCCACCGCCAGCTCCTTTGTCGCCGATAAGGCCGTAATGCAGAAAACCCTGGAACTGCTGGAACCGAAAGATAGCCTGCTGGCCAAAACCATCGAAGCGAAAATCCTCCTGGAAGAGCAGGAATATGAAAAAGCCGCCGCTTTATACGGCCAAATCATCGCCGAGGGACAGGATCCGGGCGACCTCCTGCTCTATCAGGGCATCGCCCTGGAAAACGCCGGCCAGTTGGAGAAGGCTCTGGAAATTTATCAGAACGTCTGGAACGAAACCAAAAATTTCATGGCCGCCAATAACGCCGCCTATGTCATGACCCTGCTCTACTCGGAAAACCCGGAAAAACTTGCCGAAGCCCAAAAAATGATGGAAGCGGTCCTGCAGGCTATGCCTAACGAACCCACGGTCCGCGATACAGCCGGCTGGATCGACTATTTGCTGGGCCGCTACGAATCCGCGGTTCAAACCCTCCGCTGGGCAATCAAACAATTGCCCAATTCCCCGGAAGTTCACTACCATCTCGCCATGGCGGAACAAGCTCTAAACCAAACCGAGTCGGCCGCCTGGCATTGGCAGGCCGCCGTGCAAATCGGGCAAAAAATGCAGAAAGACGGAACCGCCGTCACGCCGGTCATGGCCGATATCATCCAAAAAGCCCGGGCCGAGCTGGACAAAATTCCGGCGCAGCAGCCCTGAGAAACCAGCCGCCGGAAATGGATGCACATGGATCATCTGCTGAGTTTTGATGTCGAAGAATATTTCCAGGTGGAAGCCGCCGCCGCCCGCATTTCCTCGCAGCAGTGGCACACCTGGCAAAGCCGGCTGCACATCGGGATTACCGAAATCCTGGAAATCCTGGCCGAACAGCAAACCTGCGCCACCTTTTTCATCCTCGGCTGGGCCGCCCGGCAGAACCCGGACCTGATAAAAAAAATCGCCGGCCAGGGCCATGAAATCGCCTCCCACGGCATGAGCCACACCATGATTCATCGGGTAAGCCGGGACGAATTTCGGCAGGAATTAAGGGACAGTAAAAAAATTCTGGAGGATCTCGCCGGCCGGCCCGTCCTGGGCTATCGAGCCCCGACTTTTTCCATCACCCGCCGGACCGCCTGGGCTTTGGATGTGCTGGCGGAGGAAGGCTTCCTCTATGATTCGTCTATTTTCCCCGTCCATCATGACCGCTATGGCGTGCCGGATGCCCCCCCCCAGCCGCACCAGGCCCTCGGCCCCGGCGGCGGCCGCCTTCTGGAAATCCCCCCGCTTACCTTGCGGCTCTTCCATACCAACTGGCCCATCGGCGGCGGCGGCTATCTGCGGCTGCTGCCCATCCGCATGATCGACTGGGCCTTGCGGCAAGCCGAAAGCAGCCATACCCTCGGCATGATTTACCTGCATCCCTGGGAATTCGATCCCCAGCAGCCCCTCTTGCCCATGTCCCGCCTCAGCCGCTGGCGCCACCGGGTCGGCCTGTGCCGCACCGCCGCCAAACTACGCTGGCTGATGACCCGCCATCGGTTCACCCCCGTCTGCCGCCAGCTTGAATCCCTCCAGGCCGCCGAACTCCACTTTTCCTACGGCCGGTAGCCCGCATTTTTCACGGGGTTTTGACACACAGAATCCTAACTTCACTGTTCCGCATATAGTGCGTACTATTTTTCTCTTCGCTGACATCAACAGACCGTTTTCAGCGCAAATTTTTGGCTGCCTTCGAGGCCGCAGAAGCTATCTTCCGCAGGCATATAGGGCAATATGTCGAGGACAGATAGCGACGAGAACGAAGAAGGCGGGCAAAAAGACCGCTGAAAAACAAAAGCCTGGGAAATATGCGGGCTAGCTTTAACGCACCCGGCGCGGTTGAATAGCCTCGGGCTTTTTCAGGTGCCTGTCCATCCACGCATACAAAAGCTGACGCGCATCATAGGGGACAGAATGGCCCTGGCCATGCACATAAAACGCAAAATTTTGCGGGGCCTTTTCCAGCTCATATACTTCCATGATCTTCATATGCATCAAAACACGCTGCCGCTGGGTCAGCGGATGCCCGTCATTCAGCCCGGAAATATCCAGAAACGCCCGCGGGGCGATCAAGGCAATAATCTCGTGCATATCAATCGGCGGCAGCTCTCCGCGCAAAAAAACCGGCCGCAGATGCCGGAAATAACTGTACCACGAATCACGCGCCCAGTCCCTCACCTGGGGGTTCTGGCCAAACGTCGGGGCGCTGCAATTGCACGCCGCCGCCCGGATCCGCTGGTCATAGGCCGCCAGAAAATAGGCACTATGCCCGCCCAGCGAATGCCCCAGCACCCCGATCCGGTCCGGATCCGCCTCCGCCAGCGATTCCAGGACATCCACCGCGATCGAATTTTCATACGTACATTTTCCCACCGCCGTCCAGTCCGGATGTTTTTGATAAAACCGCCGCGTATCATACGCCTTTTCCGGCGGAGTCCGCTCCCCCATTACAAAATGGTCCGGCGCCAGCACCACATACCCCCGCCGCGCCAGATGATCCAGATACGCCTTCTCCGGTTGGCCCGCCAGCCCCGCCGTCTGCTCCTTGCCGTATTCATCCGTGCCGTGCAGGGCAATCACCGCGGGCAGCCGCCCCGCCCGCTCCAGCGGAATGGCAATATAGGCAGACGCCCGTTCCCCTTCCTCCACCTGGTAGCTGACTTTCTGCCGGCTATACGCATGATCCACCGGAACCGACTCATGGATCTTCAGCTCCAGCGGCACCCGCACGGGTTTCCGGTCATCCCGAATCAGGTCCAGATACCGCCGCCGCAGAACCTCCTTATGCAGTTTCCACTCGTGCAGATTCTTACTATCCCCCAACAAATCGTCCCACGCACTGGAACAGGCCGCAGGGGGAATTTGCCGCCGTTGGCCGCCTTCCTCCGCCGCAGATATCCCATCCGGCCCCGCCGCCTCCCTCTTTTGCACGTATTGCAGAAGTGCCTTGAAAATTGTTCGTAACCGCATAAGACGGAACCGCCAAAAGTCGATATTGTCATCCAAAAAACCGCTCTGGCCCTCCAACAACAAGGAGTCCAAGAGCTTTTGACGCCGGCGTCACAGAATGAGTTTTCACTGGCGGAATAAACTAACGGCCCGTTTCACCCGCAAACCGTTCGGCGATGATCCGCACAATCCGCTCCGCCGCCTGGCCATCCCAAAGCTCCGGACAGGTATGCCCCGCCGGCAGCGGCTTTCTGGTGCATTCCCGGTATTTTGCCAGTATATCTTCGGTGGTAGTATGCACCAGACGATTGGTTCCCTGCGTAATCGTAATCGGCCGCTCGGTATTTTCCCGCAGCGTCATGCACGGCACGCCCAGAATAGTCGTTTCCTCCTGGATGCCCCCCGAATCTGTCATCACCACCGCCGCGTGGCTGGTCAGATTCAAAAACTCCAGATACCCCAGCGGCTCCAGCAGCAGCAGGTTCTTCATCCCGGCTACCATCTCTTCCAGACCGGCCTTTTGGATATTTTTACGCGTCCGCGGATGAATCGGAAATACCAGCCGCATCTCCTTCTGGATCTCCGCAAAAGCGCCAAAGATCGAAATCAGGCTCGCCGGAGAATCCACATTGCTGGGCCGATGCAGGGTGATCAGGCCGTAGTGCCGCGGCTCCAATTGGAATCGCGATAAGATTTCCGTCTGCTCCGCCTTCTCCCGATTCGCCAGCAGCGTATCGATCATCACGTTCCCGACCAGATACGCCTGGTGCGAATTGACTCCTTCGTTTTTCAGATTCTCCATCCCCGCCGGTTCCGTCACAAACAGCAGATCACTGATGGAATCCGTCAGTACCCGGTTGATCTCTTCTGGCATGGCCCGGTCAAAACTGCGCAGCCCCGCCTCCACGTGAATCAGCTTGACCCCCAGCTTCACTGCCACCAGGCCGCAGGCAATCGTACTGTTCACATCCCCCACCACCAGCACATAATGCGGCTGAAAATCCAGCACGATCGGCTCAAACCGTTCCATGATCTGAGCCGTCTGAACGGCATGGCTGCCGGAACCGACTTCCAGATTGATGTCCGGTTTGGGAATCGCTAGCTGATCGAAGAACAGCTTGCTCATGTTCTCGTCATAATGCTGGCCCGTATGCACCAGCAGCGTCTGAAATCCGACCTGCCGGCGAAAAGCCCGCATCAACGGGGCAATTTTCATAAAGTTCGGCCGGGCACCGCAGACACATATCACTTTTATTTTCTTTGTCATGATAAAACTTTCATTCCCATCATTCTGTAGTTGCCAACCTCATAGCGCTTGGCCAAAACCGCCAAAGGTCAATATTCGCATCCAACAGAGAGAAAACACCAGCAAGGGGAATCGCTTTTGCCGCTTCCTTTCATCCGGCGCTTCCGCCCGCCGCCGCCGGATGTCAGGCGCCGGCCTATTGTTTCACTATCTCTTCCGGATACGGTATCCGCAGCTTCCAGCCAACCTGCAAAATATCCTTATTCTTGATGAGATTCCGGTTGGC
>JAKQBU010000421.1 GCA_029573975.1 Planctomycetota bacterium | reverse complement strand
GATCCGCTGATGCTGAAAAACGGCACGTCCGCTTCGCCGGCGATTGCTTTGGCCAGCAGCGTCTTGCCGCAACCGGGATCACCCACCAGCAGCACGCCGCGCGGAATGCGCCCGCCTAGCTTCTGGAATCGCCGCGGGTTTTTCAGGAATTCGACGATCTCATAAACCTCGTCCTTGGCTTCGTCGATGCCGGCGACATGTTCAAAGGTTACTTTGGCCTGATCCTTGGAGCTGACGCGATGGCGGCTGCGTCCGAAGCTGCCCAACATGCCGGCGCCGCCGGCGCCGCGGAACTGGCGGAAGACGAGGAAATACATAATGGCAATGAGCAGAAACCAGGGCAGCAGCGAAATCAGCACGTTGATAAAGAGGTTGGGTTTTTCGAATTCGTAGGGGACGCCGTTTTTGCTGAGCAACTGGTATAAATCCTGGGGTTTATCGGAGCTGGGCAGGATGACTTCAAATTTATCGAGACTTTTGGAGTCTTTGCCTTTCAGGGCCTCTTCCTTCATGGTGCCCAGCAGGAGGGTGTCGGAGATGACGACTTTCAGGACTTCGCCGTTTTTGATGCGCTGCTCAAACTCGGTGTAGGAGATCTGTTCGGAATGCTGCCAGGTGTTCATGAACATCACCAGCAGCATGGCGGAGATCAGCAGGAAGACGATCCAACTGGCGAGGTTGCGGGGGTATTTGGAAGGACCCGGCCCGCCGGGGGCGCCGGGAAACCGTTTCTGCTGATTTTCCGGATCGGATTCTGTTTTATGGTCGTCACTGTTTGTCATGCAGTTCCTTATATTTTTTGTGAAGAAAGAGGTTTACCAGGGTTCTTCCATGGCCTGAACGATCTGGACCGCCATTTCATTGGCGGCCTGGCGGATGGCGCTGTTTTCGCCGGCGGCCAGCAGGTTGGCGAACTGGCCGCTAACCTTGAATTTTTTATTGTCGAGAATCAGATTGCCGCTGCGCAAATCTTTCCAGGTGACCTGGGCGACGACGACGATCTGGCTTTGCATGGGGCGGTCCAGTTCCCGCTGCTGGGTGAGGGCTTTTTCGTCGATGCGGCTGATACTGCCGTAGAGCACGGTATCGGCCTGGCGGCGATCGGCGACAATTTTGTAGGGGCTGTGCAGCTCGAGCTGCTGGCAGACGGCCCGGGTCAGTTCAAACTCCGCCCCGCGGCGGAAACTCTCCGATTGAAACATGTCAACGCAGACGGTTTCGATGTCGGTGTTATACAGATTTCTGCTGGTATAGCCTTTGGCCGGATCGACATCCCGGCAGCCAAGCGGTGCAACAAGGAGGAGCAAGGCCGGCCAAAAGCGGCATAAACATTTGTAATTAAAAGGCTTACCTTTTTTTTGCCCGAACATTTCCGTCATGGTTTTTCCCGTACTATGTATCACAATAGTTTATTATAGCCTGAAATGAGTCCGGTCAGGCATAAAAAACTATAAATTATATTTTTCGAGCATATCTCTGGCCTTCTGTGCCCATTCGGTATCGGGCCAGCGTTTCATAATATACTGGCAATAATACTTCGCGGAACTGTATTTTTTGGTTCTGCGGTAGAAATCGGCGATTTCGTATTCTTTTTGCCCCTGCTGCCAGTTGATGCGGTCCAGCCTCTGGCCTACGCCGATGCGGGCGGCATCATCGGGGAAGCGGGCCTGGTATTGCAGATAGCGGAATTTGGCATCTTCGAGGGAGCTGCCGTCGTAATAGTAGCCCAGATAGATGGCATGGGAGGCCTCGGCATTGAGCCGCAGGGCGGTTTGGTAGTATTGGCTTTTGCTGTACTGGTCCACCACGACTTGATAGGTCTGCTGGGCCTCGATAAAGCGGTTTTTCTGGAAGTAATAATCCGCCTGCGTCATCAGGGCCCTGGCCGCCAGTTCGGAGCCGGGCCAGTGTTCGGCGACGATGTCCAGGATTTCAATGGCTTCGGTGCGGGCGCTGGCGGGGATAAAGCCCCAGACTTTTCGTTTTTTGCCGGCCAGAAAGAGGTTAGCGATTTCGACTTCCCGCTCGAGGGCGGGGATAAAGAGCTTGCTGGTGCCATATTCGTTTAAGAGGTCCTCTAAATCGAGAAAGGCCTGATAATATAATTTCCGGTCAAACTGGGCCTGGGCCTTGAGGAAGAGGGCCTGATCCATATAGGGGGAATCGGGATTTTCTTTAATCCATTTTTTGGCGGCTTTATTGGCTTTTTTGGGTTTGCCCTGGTCGAGATATTTTTGGATGAGGGCCAGATCTTCGGGCAAAGTGCTGACGGATTGCCATTGGTCCTGATCGTTGAGAACCAGGGTTTCCGGGAAGCAGGGGGGTACAGCCGGAGAAAGCAGCAGGGCGGCAAAAAAGAGCAGATAAACGAATTTTTTCATAAGCAACACCAAAAACAGGCCTTTACTACGATTTTGCGGATATTATAGCGAATCGGGAGCAGATTGCAACAGTGGTCAGTGAAAGAATTTAGACCCGGAGGGCGAGGGTGCTAGTGCGAAAACTGGATGCCGCTGGGGGAGATCATGAGAGAGCCGAGGGGATGGAAGCCGATGGCCACCGCCCCGTGGGCATAAACGCCGATAGCGATAGCACCCCATACGGTATGGCCGATGGCACAGCCGGCAATAGCCAGCAGGCCGATACCCACGCCGCCGATAGCCAGCAGTCCGCCGGCGATTCCCGCCACGGCGATAATGCCCAGGCTGATCCCGCCGAGGGCGATAAACCCGACCGCCAGGCCGCCGACGGCCAGGAATCCGATGGCAATGTCCCCGATGGCAATAATGCCTTTGGCAATGCCCTGGCTGCCGAGGCCGCCGCGGCAGATGTGGACCAAAGGTATGCCGAGAATACAGGTTTTGCTGCGGTATTCAAAACCGGCGAGCTGGCGGTTGATGGCCAGGCGGATTTGGGCTTGCAGATGAGGGTCTGGATCCAGGATCGGGCTATCGGGCTTGAGTTCTGTCATTTTTCGTGTGCACTGACTCCATAGAAAGAAGTTTTCTGAAAAAATATAATTACCAACTTACGGGATGACAAACAAGCCAGATTTAAGCGAAAAAAATAATATCTCCGCATGTTTCCCAGGTGGATTCTTGTAAGGACCTTATTTGTATGTAATTATGATTGTGTTAGGGTTTAAAAAGACCGGGGGTAAGCTTGGGATGGAACTGGATTGGTAAGCAGAAAATGCCGATTTCAGGGCTAGAGAAGACGCCGGCGTCAAAAGTACCTGGTCCCCTTGTTATTGGGGAGCCAGAGCCGTTATT
>JAKQBU010000631.1 GCA_029573975.1 Planctomycetota bacterium | reverse complement strand
TTTACATCATGAAAGAGCAATATAATATCTTCCTTGGGTTGTTGTTGAGCTACTAAATAAGCCGCCATAGCAGAACCTGCACCACCTGAATATTGGACTATATGCTTCTTAGGATTGTCCGCCCCCGGCTCCAGGCAGACTACAAAACTATCTAGGGCCATCATGTCACCCCCAACAGTTTCTTAACCTCATCCACAGAGTGGACTACTCCGGTAATGCCCTCGGCGCCCTGCCACTTCGCCAAGGTTGCCTGCTGCAAGGCTGTGACTCTATTGGAACCCGGCCGCTTGACCTCGAAGGCAAAGAACCTTCCCTGCCAACTGCCAATTATATCGGGCCAGCCCGCCTGACGGTTGTCGCCGCGAGTTTTGACCGCGTGACACCCCGGCTGGTCATTGAGCCATTTTAGGATGCTCTTAACCACTGAGGCTTCTAGTGGAGGCTTTTTAACAGCCTTACCAGTTGGTTTTGATGCGGTACCAGGTACTTGTCCCTGGCCGCTTTGTAATCGTCCAGACTGTCCCATCCGTTTTCACCTACTTCCGGTACTAATTTCATCCCCCCGTTAGGGTTAATCTCCAACCTTGTCCCCTGGCAACGGAACCCATGTAATGTAATCGCCAGGTCTTTGTTCGCTTCCCAGGCATTGGCCAACAACCAGAACCACCAATATTTTTCATCCTCGCCACCCAGATCGGGGCGTGGATCACAAAATATTATCGCCTCCGTTTCGGATGGACCATTATCCCACTTTCCATTTGGCAGCCGGTTCGTAATTCTCACCTTAAATACTTCCGGCCACTCGGCCGCAAGATTCTTCTGCGGCTTGAAGCTGCTTTCAGCCCGACCAGTCGGTCGATTCTCTATTTTTGGCCTCAAATGACGGTCTATTCGGTCTTTAGTAAATGCCATTTTAGATTCTCCTCTCTTTGATGCCCGCTTTCGATGCCCGCTAATTTTTCGTTGTGGGCACCGAGTGGGCACCATGTAACCCCCATTCTATTGGGAAAGTGCCCGAAGGCCCGCGGTGCCCGCACATTTTTAGCATGCTAATGGGTACATGACTTTTGTGCATTTCTGGTTTTTGTGTTTCTGTTCAAAAGTTGTGTTATCCCTTATAGGGATATATATATTTTGTGGGCACTACGGGCACTACCTCTATGAGCGCCATTTCTCTAAGGTTCGTCGGTGCCCGCTTCGGTGCCCGCTTGGTGCCCGATGCCCACTTTCTTAATTGCAACGAATCTTTCTTTTTTGTTATTCCCGAATGTTTTTCTTATCCTATACCTGATCCCGTTCCCTTCAGACTCGGTCTTGATCCACTCCCGCTCAGCGAACTCAATCAGTACCCGGCGTGGATTGAATCCGGCCTCGCGCATCTCTTTCTCGAAGAACTGAGGGATAATGTACCAACATTCTTCATTCTGGTACCCATATCGGGGAGGCTGGCAGCTGGCAGTAAACTTCTCCTCATAGGCCGTCAGCCAACCCTGCAGGTGCTCCCATGATCTGAGTGCCATGTCCGACTCGCGGTTATCCTCCAACTTATCCACCGCCCACATGATCAGTTCCATCGCGTCATCGTCTGCCTGCTCCTCGTCGATGCCCAGCACCCACTGAGAATAAAGTGAGTCAGCCAGCGCCAGCAAAGACAAGGCGTCCAGGTGCGAAGTAACTTTGTCGGGTGCGGAAGTTCTCAGCCCGTCGCTGATGTTCTTGAATTGTTCTTTAAGGCTTGCGCGGTCATAGTTTATTAATTTCTTTATAAACTCCGGCCCAGCGTAGCCAAAATGTTCATTGCTTAGTTCGTGCAGAAGGCGTGCGTCCTGCTCGGACTCGATAGGATTGCCCCAGAGTTCCAGGGTTCTAGTTCTTACCCCTGCGTTGGAGGTCTCAGCGGTGATCGGCTCCTCCCCCGTGGTTAGTATTAGCGTCCTCCAGAACGAGAAGTTTTGTAGACCGCCGCCCTTTGCTCCTCGTGCCTTGCCCTTGCCTAACCCTAAGAGATAGACCAGTCCCTCAACGAAGGCCTGCTTGTCTCCTACCACCTGCCGCTCGTCGATACCCAGCGGCAGGTCAGCATAGAATGATGCCATCCGTTCCAGTCCTACTCGGGTTGCATTAAAACTAGCAATAAGTCCTTCCGGGTCGCCCCAGACAGATAAAGCCGTTTTGAGTGCTGCGGTCTTGCCGCCGCGGCTCGGCCCCCAGGCGTGAAGAATAAATATCCGTTGTCCTAAGATGTTAATTAGCGGGGACGCGAACGCCGCCGCCATCATTAGCCTAGATATTTTATATTTCCTTGCGATCTCGGCCGCCTTGAGCCAGTCCTCCCGGCGGCCGCCCGGTCGGTACGCATTGGCCAGCGCCATCGAGCCGGTGTCTGTTACATCAAGCGCGACGTCCTCCGCCACCCCCGGCAGGAACCGGGAGCTGTCGATCCAGCCTAGATGATCGACCGCCTTGACTACTGG
>JAKQBU010000369.1 GCA_029573975.1 Planctomycetota bacterium | reverse complement strand
GATTTTTATCAATCTGGAGTACTAAAATGAATAGATGGAAAAAGTATATTGTAACCTCCCTGATGCTTCTGTTAGGTTTGTATGTTTTGCCCCGCGCCGGATGGGCCGTTTCGCCGGAAGAAATCCAGCAGATCGAGCAGGCCGCGCCGGACAAGGCCCGCGCCCAGCCGGCCCAGCCGCGCAAGCTGCTGGTGTTCAGCCTGACCCTGGGTTTCCAGCACAGCTCCATCCCCTATGTGGAGAAGGCCCTGGAGATCATGGGCCAGAAGACCGGCGCTTTTGCCGTAACCACCAGCACGGATATGAATGTATTCCAGCCGGACAGCCTGAATCAATTTGATGGGGTGCTGTTTAACAATACCGTGCGGCTGACCTTTGACGATCCGGAATTACGCAAGAGCCTGATGGATTTTGTGAAAGGCGGCAAGGGAGTCATCGGCATTCATGCCGCCACCGATAATTTTTATAACTGGCCGGAAGCGGCGGAGATGATGGGCGGCGTGTTTGACGGCCATCCCTGGACGGCCGGCGGCACCTGGGCCTTCAAAATCGACGACCCCAAACACGCCATCATGCAGGCCTTTGAGGGAAAAGGCTTCAAGCTCAGCGATGAAATCTATCGCATCAAACAGATGAAGCTGCGGGAAAATGCCCGCGTTCTGATGAGCCTGGATATGAGCGACCCGGCCACCAGCCAAGTCGCGGATCTGCGCCCTGGCGAAGCAGATTATCCCGTCAGTTGGGTACGCACCTTCGGCAAAGGGCGGGTTTTCTACTGCTCGCTCGGCCACAACCACCCCCTCTTCTGGAATCGCATGATCCTCCAGCATTATCTGGACGGCATCCAGTTCGCCCTGGGTGATCTGGCCGCCGATACCACTCCGCTGGCCTGGCAGCCGGATACCTCCCGCCTGGAATCCTTGCTGTCAAGCTGCACTGCCTATGAATACGGCCAGGATCGGATCCCCCTAACGGAATTATACGATTACATCAAGGCCTCCTACGGTTCCCCCGACGCCTTACAGCAAATCGAAAAATCGTTACTCAAGTTTTTGCAGTCCAACGCCACCCTGGCAGCCAAACAGTTCGTCTGCAAGCAGCTCAGCATCATGGGCACCGAACAGTCGGTCCCGGTATTGGCGGAGATGGTCAAGAATCCCGATACCGCGGATATGGCCCGCTATGCCCTGGAACGGATTTCGTCCCCGGCTGCGGATGAGGCGTTATTGCAGGCTTTGAACCAGACCGACGGAAATGTAAAAGTCGGCATTATCAATACCCTCGGTCAGCGGCGGGCGGAAAGTGCGGTGGCCCCGCTGGGCCAACTGATCAGCGATGGCAATACCCCCGCGGATATCGCGTCGGCCGCCGTTATCGCCCTCGGTAAGATCGGCGGCGAGCCGGCTGCCGCTATTCTGGCTAAAGCCATACCGGTGACGGCGGACAATCAGAAAATGGCGATCTGTGATGCGTATCTGCGCTGCGGTGATGATCTGGTGGCTAAAAAGAAAAATGCCGGAGCTTTGGAAATCTACAAACAAATGTTCGCCCAGGACTATCCCCCCGCGATTCGTATCGCCGCCTTTAAAGGCATGGTCTATGCGGACTCCAAAAACTCCGAAAAAATAATTCTGGATGCCTTGCGAAACGAAAAGCCCGATATTCAAACCGTTGCCAATGAACTGGTGCGGGAAGTGCCGGGTTTGAATATCAAGACGATGGCGGCAGCTTTGCCGGACCTGCCGGAGGCCGGCCAGGTGCAGTTGCTGG
>JAKQBU010000350.1 GCA_029573975.1 Planctomycetota bacterium | reverse complement strand
TGCGATAAAATCTTGCCGATAAACGGCAGTTTCAGCAGGTATTGGCAGATTCGCTCATGCCCCCTGGCCGTCTTAAAATAACAGACAAAACCCGCCGTCGCCAGGCCCAGCCCCAGAAGAATATAAATCGCGCTGCCCATCACCCCGTGATACACCGTCATAAAGGCCTGCGTAAAAAATGGCAGTTTCCCGTGCAGTTGATCGAAAATCACCGTAAAACGCGGTATAATAAAGGTCATGATGACCACCACCATCAAAATCACGAAAATCAGCACAAACACCGGATACGCCATCGCCCCCTTGATCTTCCGCACCAGCGCATCCCGGTTGTCAAAATACTGCGCCAGCCGCTGCAATACCATCGGCAGCGTTCCGCCGGTTTCTCCCGCCAGAATCATCGCGCAAAACAACGGATTAAACACCTTCGGAAACGCCACCAGCGCATCGGAAAACGTTTCCCCCGTTTTCATCTTTTCATAAATCTGCGTCAAAACCTGCCGAAAAAACGGATTCTCAATATCATCCCCAATCGTGCGGATCCCTTCGGTTATCGGAACTCCGCCTTCCACCATCGTGCACAATTGCCAGCAGAAACCCGCCATTTCTTCGGATTTAATACGATTTCGGCCTAATATCTTCTTTTCCTTTTTGGCACTTCCGATAACTTTGACCTGGATCGGCGTCATCCCCTGTTCCCGGAGCCAATGAAGTATATCCTGCTCCGACTCCGCCTGCTGTAAACCCGTTCGGCGGATTCCATTTTCGTCGCGTGCGCTATATTCAAAGTTTCTCATGTCTGCTTCCTGGCTGCTCTCTTCCCCTTATCGGCCTTTGGCATCCGGATCTATAATCCCCTGCTGCACCAAATCCCCCATCGCCTGTTCCATCGTGCTCATCCCGAACTTCCGCCCCGACTGCATCACCGAACAGATTTCATGAATCCGTCCCGCCCGGATCAGCGACTGCACCGCCGGAATCACCCGCAGTACCTCACAGGCCAGCACCAGCCCGCTGCCGTCCTTGCGCGGCAGCAACTGCTGCCATACCACCGCCTGCAGCGAAGTGGACAACTGCGAACGTACCTGCATATTCTGCTCCGGCGGAAACATATCGATCAGCCGGTTCACCGTCTCGATCGCTCCCCGCGTATGCAGCGTCGCCAGCGTCAAATGGCCCGTCTCCGCCAGCGTAATCGCCGCCTGCGCCGACTCCCGGTCCCGCATCTCCCCGATCACCACCACATCCGGCGATTGCCGCAGCACCCGCCGCAGCGCCTCGTTAAAGGAAAGCGTATCCGTTCCCACTTCCCGCTGATCCACCGTCGAATTGATATGCGGATGCACAAATTCGATCGGATCTTCAATCCCCACAATATGGCAATGCCGACCGCGGTTAATCTGATTGATAATCGAAGCCACCGTCGTGCTCTTGCCCGTGCCCGTCGGACCCGTAAACAGCAGCAAACCCCGCTGTATCTCCGCCAGCACCCGCACCGTCTGCGGCAGCTTGATGTCGTCAAAGGTCGGTATCCGGTCCGACACAATGCGCACCACCATCGCCATCGAACCCCGCTGACGGAAAATATTCACCCGGTAACGCCCCACTCCCCGGATGCTCAGCGACATATCGATTTCCTTTCTTCCTTGAACCTCTTCTGCTGATCCTCATCCATGATCGACAGGCACAACCGCTCGGTATCGCCCGGCGTTAACACCGGGTAGTTCAGAGAACCGATTTCGTTGTGCACCCGCAATTGCGGCGGCCGGCCCACCGTGATCAACAGATCGCTGGCGCCTTTGGTATTCGCCAAAT
>JAKQBU010000331.1 GCA_029573975.1 Planctomycetota bacterium | reverse complement strand
TTGGTTTATGGCGGCGGCAGTTTCCTGGATATTTCCCCGGATTGCCGATATTTCCGGCGGTTTTTCCTTTGCCGTATTTGCCTTCATGATGGTGCTGCAACTGTTGTTTGTGATCTTCATGATGCCCGAAACCAAAGGTGTTCCGTTGGAAGAGATCCAGAAAAAACTAGGTATCGAAGAGTAACGACAGGAGAATGATATGGCATTAGTCAAGTTGTCAGAATTGCTTGGTGAAGCACAAGCCGGTGGTTATGCGATTGGTTATTTCGAAGCGTGGGATACCTACTCCATGGAAGCGGTTATAGAAGCGGCTCAGGAGGATAGGGCACCGGTAGTCATAGGCTTTGGCGGCTTGACCATGAATCAGGATTGGCTGAACCGGTTTGGTATAAAACCGTTGGGAGCATATGGCCGGGTCATAGCGGAACAATCGAGTGTCCCGACCGCATTCATTCTGAATGAGGTAAAAAAATTAGAACATATTCAAGAGGGGATTGGAGCCGGGTACAATACCGTCATGATGGATAGTTGCCACCTTCCCTACCAGGAGAACGTGGATGTCACCCGGCGAGTAGTTGAACTGGCAAGACCTTATGATATAGAAGTACAGGCGGAATTGGGAAGACTTCCGAGTTTTGGTGAAGATGCAAAAGGAGTTTTAACCGATCCGGATCAGGCACAACAATTTGTCCGGGAAACCAAGATCCATTTTCTGGCCATTTCAATCGGAAATGTTCACCTTCAGACGGAAGGAAAATGCAGTGTCGATATGGATCGGCTGAAGGCCATCCGAAGCAAAATCGATATTCCGCTCGTGATCCACGGCGGCACCGGTTTTCCGGAAGAAAACCTCAAGGAAGTGATTTCTAACGGGGTAAGCCTCTTTCATTTTGGAACCCTGATGAAAAAAGTTTTTCTGGAGGCAACGCAACAGTCGCTACAGATGATTGCCGGCGGGTTTATCGATTACCAGAGTATCGTTGGTTCCCGGAAAAGCAATGACCTTTTCATTCCTGCTAAAATGGCAATCAAAGAGAATGTGAGAAAATATATAAGGCTGTACGGAGCGAGTAGAAAGGCCAGATAATTTCCGCGGTCCATTCAGTGAAATATCCAACTGAATCAGGTTATTTACGATGCGATTCCGTCCCACAGTCCGCAGCCTATAGAAGAAACCGTCCGTACTGGTACATTTTGATCTCCCGATAACACGGCGAAAAGGTTCAGTATACAGGTTGAGTATCAATCTGTGAGCCGTGGTCTGCCAAAAGATAGGGACTACTTCAGGGTTGCCCTTAACCGATGCGGACCCAGCAATTTGTTGTTGGGGACTATTTCGGCACGGACCGCATAACTCAACGCTGATCGAATGGCAGAAATATGCTTATCGATAGTTCGGGGGACAAGTCCTTTTTCCAACTGTTTCCGCCTGAATTCCATTATCAATTTCGGGGTAATATCAAGGGGGCCGCCAGGCTTTCAAATTTCACCCAAAGCCCTTAACGCTTCCCTGTGACCGACAATTGTCTTTGCGGCAAGATCAAGATCTGAATTTTCCAACTCATATACATGTCTATCAACCCATTCATCGTAACTGATTTTAACCGGAGCATGATATTCGTTGTTAATAAAGTCACGGCGAAGTTTATCCTCATACTCTCGAGCATCTTCCATACGCCGGAAAGTCTTGCCCCTGTTCTTAGCACTACCAGGTTCCATCCATGATGTGAAATATCCATTCAAAAAGATTGTGGGAATTTCAAATTTATGTTATTTTCATCTTGGATGTTCATCTACTGATTCTGTTGACCGGGAGAAGGATTTGTGAAATTAATCCAGTTTTCAGATCCGTCAGAATATCGACCAAAAGAGACATCGATTGCCTGAGAGTCAAAGGTTATAGCATCAATCAATGTTTGCCCATCGGTATCGAATAAACCAATAGATTCTCCCGATTTGCTTAATTTGAAATCTACATGCAAACTACCCTGTGAAGGATCTTCATCGGCCCAAAACACAACGTATCCATACGGTTCGATGGAAATCCCGTCAGGAATTCGCCATTTGTCGGGATCATTTAGATCGTCTGTCAAATACATTCCGCCCAAGTCAATCCTTGTCGATCCGGTATGGTATAACTCGATCCAATCCGGGTATTGGCCCGATTCGTCGGGATCCTCGATGGTGGTTTTGTTATCGGCCAGGAATTCATTGATTACCACGGTGGGATTCACGATAAAATATTTGTAATTCGGGCCGCTCCATTGATTCCCGTCCGAAAGGCGGGCCTTGACCCGGGTGGTTTGGGACAGAGTGGCCGGACCGGTCAGGGCATACCTATAGGCGGTTGGGGAAACATCGCCGCCCGGCAGGCGTGGATCGGTTCCATCCAGGGTATAATAGATCGTACCGCCGGAGAGCCACTGGGGATTGCCTGCCAGAGTGCCATCGTGGCTGCCGGCGCTGTCATGGGCGTTGGTGCCTGAGCCGTCATCTAGCCTCCAGTACGTAACCAGGCCGGTCGTCGCAGGATTGGTATTTTCCGCCAGAGCTACGATTTCCGCAGCCGTCAAGGCCCGGTTATAGAGACGTACTTCCTTCATCGCGCCGTTGAAACCACGGGAGCGGTCCGGAGCCACCCCGATCGCGACTTCCGCGCCAGCCAGGGTATTGACGGCCATCATATAGAGAGCGCTGTTGCTTTCTTTGACGCCATCGACATAAAGTTTGACTTCACTGACATTCGGACTGCCATCATTCGCCAGGGACGCGGCCACATGATGCCACTGGCCGTCGCGCAGATCGGTCGAAGAAGCTATGTACCCCGTTCCCACATTTACGAATAAGGTTCCCGCATACCCCACGGAACTCTGGATACCGAACTCCCATTTCTGGCCGGCGGTGCCTTCCGTTCCCCAGGAAATTATCGTGCCGGTGGTAGTGGTTTTAATCCAGGCTGAGACGGTTCGGGCCTGGGCGGCCAGGATTCCCTGATAGCCATTGATGTTGACATAGTCGCCGCTGCCATCGAACTGCAATCCACTGGTTTGCTGGGGGGTGGGGACCGTCATAGTTAACTGGAATCCGGTAGGTATCTGGCCGCCCTCCTGATTAAAGGACGGCATCGGCAGAAACTGATCGTCAATCCAGCCGCCGCGGTCCGCCAGCCATTGTTTCATATGGTCGATCTCACCCTGCCAGCCGGGCCATGCCGGCGGGAATCCCGGCAGATAGGTACTCCAGCGGGTGAAATTTCGTGCCTGGGATTCGGTTAGTTCATTGGCCATGGAATCGATGATGGAACTCAGGTTGGGGGCGCTGAACCGATCCTGGCGCAGTTTCTGCCAGCGATCTACACATTTTTGCCAGAAGTCCGGGTCAGCAAAAAATCTGGCCCACCAGTCATATTCAAAATAATTGATTTCCATATGGGTCCATTCGCACGGCTCGATATAGCGCAGGTCATGGCCGCCCAGACAGCGGTCGAAATCCCAGATGGGTCCCATTTCGAGTTTGCCGCCGCGTTTTTTAAACAGAAAGGTACTCAAATGCAGCGCATCGGGATTTTTGGCCAGTTGATTGAGCCAGAAATGGTCCACAAACGAATCCACATCAATATAATGAGGGTATCCAATATCGGGATCGGTAAAATTCGAGCCATACAAAGCATCTTCGAAGTCTTCCAGATAATTTCGTATCCAGGTTTCCTGGGGGGTATTCAAAATTTCCACTTCTTTGGGGTACACATAACAGAGGGAATAACGGCTGGGGGTTCCGCGGGAGGTGTGGAAACCCACATCTCCGTCATCCACCCGGTCGAATTTGAGCATGTAGCCGCCGGAAATATTCGGCTCGGAGGTATCCTCGGGGGAAAGTTTCTCCACATCGACCCGGTCGTTACCCCGTTTTACATTTTCCATAAAAATGTAAACGCCGACATAATCGTCCTGGGAGAGCGAGCCGCCATTTTTATTGACAAATACCTCCACAAAACGGGTACGCACGGCATAGCGGCCAATCTGATTGCTCAGTTCGTACATAAAGGCGTTGTTCACCAGTGCCCGGTCAAATTCAAAGGGGGCGTACAGGACCCAGTCTGATTCTTGGGGCATGCCAAAAGGTGCGATGTTTTTGTCTTCGTCCGCGGTATCCTGCCAGGTTTCCACGCGATAGTGGCTTTTCGGCTGGTATAACGTACTGGAACCCCGCAAGGTGATCCCAGCCCGGGTGATGATATCCGCCGAATGAGCCAGAGAACTTTGACCGTCCACGGGATCGTACATCGCCAGCAGAACCGGCTGGTACGGGTCCACCGGTACGTCACCGGCTCCGAAATTTTCCAGTAAAACCAAAGGCAGATTCGATTGGAAACTGGTTACGTCGGTTCCCAGCCGGATATAGCCTTGCGTTACCGTTTCACTGCGCCCCAGATCGGTCTCGTAGGAGGCGGCTTTGATTACCGTGCTGCTGGTAATCGGGATCGGATTGGAATAAACGAAGGAAGATTCCGTCGGTTCCGTACCGTCGAGGGTATAGTGAATTACCGCGGCGGGCGAGCCGACGGACAGTTCAATGCTCAGAGAATCGGTAAAGACGGTGCTGGCAGGGGAAAACGCGGGATACCAGGCAGGGCCGATACAGCCGGCGGCATTGGGGCCGCCTGGGGTTGGTGAAACCAGGTACATGCGACTGGCTTTATCCAGCGGCGACTGGACCCCGGCCCGCAGTTCGGGAATCAACAGGAAGTCCGAACTGGTTGTGGAGCTATTCAAGCCATGAATAGCCAGAACATTGGTACCCGAATGCAGCAGATTAATATGTTCCGACAAATCAAAATCTTCAAAGATCACCGCATCCCAGTCGTAATGATTGATACCGGCAGCGTCATAATCCGGTGTTACTCCCTCGGCCACATTCACGTACGCCCGGGCCACCTCCGTGCCGTTCAGATAGGCCACAAAGCCATCGTCATACTTCATCCGCAAAAGCAGCGATTGGACCTGAGTAGAATCCTCCAGGGTAAAGGTTTTCCGCAGATACAAAGAAGTGCGCTGATTGTACATGGAACTATATACATCGGTTACAATCAGATCGGCAAAATCTTCCGGGGCTGTTTCATAACCAATGCCGGTCATTCCCGTGCTCCACGACTGATCGTCAAAATAGGCGGCTGTCCACGCCGTACCCAGGGAGTTATTCGTGGGAACCAGATACCGGACGGAATCGCCTGTTGCCAACCAGGTTACGGAGTCTTCTATTTTTGATGCCAGTCCATAGGAGATATCTTCCTGCTGCACGGGGAAAGCGGGCGAATAGGCATCGATAATCGTCGAACCGCTGGGGTTGGCCAGGGCGAGGTATTCC
This sequence comes from Planctomycetota bacterium, assembly GCA_029573975.1. Next base: position 5,148 of record JAKQBU010000331.1, on the reverse strand, counting down.
CCTTCGGCATCCAGTTTGAAATGGGTGTGATAATATCCGGCCGGGTCCTGGTAGGGATAGGCGGACTCATCCTGACCGGAGACAAAAACAACCAGATAGGCATGGCCATCCAGGATACATCCGCTGGGAAAGGGCCAGGAATGCCCGTCATCCAGAAGAGACCAGCCGGCCAGATTTACCGGTTCATCCCTTTGGTTGTAGATTTCAATCCAGTCGGAGTAATTGCCATTGCCGTCGGGAAAGGCAGTATGATTGGATGCCATAAATTCATTGATCACCAGGGGGAACTCCAGCAGCCAGTTTTGCGCCAGCAGAGAATAATCCCTCAGGTTCACACCATCATTGCCGATCAGGTCAGCCGGGCTGCCCGGCGGGGCCAGCCATTGCCCGGTAAAGAGCATCAGGTCGTCGAGATCAACCCGGTAATCGTCATTGAAATTACCGGGGAAGGCTTGTCCGGCGGCTGGAGAAGAGAAAATCCACAGCGCCAGGAAAATAACGGGAAAAAGCCCTGCTGCTTTATTCATCTTCTTTTCCCTAGAACGCGGGGCGTACGATTCTATTGTTCGATTTCTTCATACAAGACCAGGGCACTGCTGCCTTTGGCGGGCAGATATATCTCGATCCCGGTATCCAGCAGTTCCTGCCCGGATGCCGTTTTCTGTTGCCTGGTAAAATCTTCCTGCACGAGGGTTATGCGGTAATTTGATTTTGCGTTCAGGCCCTTGAGAGGAATCGCCATGCCGGTGTAGCGGCAGTTGGTCTGGCGGAAGGCCGAGACCAGGCCGGCGTTCAGGTCGGGCCGATGGTTTTGATAAACGCACCAGTCCACCGCACCATCGACAGCCAGGGTCAAAGGATAAAAATCGCCATACCAGTATTTCTGGCAGGATTTGGCTTCTGCCAGATTTTTCCTGGCCTGGTCCCACGGGAAATCTTTGTCCAAATATGCCCACTGACATACAATCCCCACTTTCATGCAACTGCGCATGACATAGATATCCGGCTCCCAGGCACAGGTGATATACAGGGGGATATACTGGCTTAGACCGAGAGTGAGATTCTGGCTCCACTGATGATTTCCAGCCCAGCAATTGGTATCGCTGGGCCATAAGGGCAGGGAGCGCATGGTCATTTCCAGATCGATCCGGCGTCCGCCGCTGGCGCAGTTATCAATCAGCATCCCCGGATTTTTAGCCAGCAGTTCATCCCACATGGCGTAGAGACCTTCCACATAGCGAATCTCGGTCATCCCCTGGCGATCCGGAGTATCGTTCTGGTTCCAGAAATTCAGCGGGTCAATATTAAAGTCATTGCGATACACATCGACGCCATATTCTGCAATCCGCTTTAAAAGAAGATCCGTTAAGTACCGGCGAGCCTGCGGATCGTCCAGTTTGAAGAGGCCGCCATTTTCGCCGCCATGGACGTATTGCGGATATTTTTTGGCAATCTCGGTCCCGCCGGCCACCCGTTCCGGCTCGAACCAAAGGACGAAATCCATGCCCGCCTGATGGCAGGCATCGCTAACCGGTTTCAGGCCACGGGGAAAATCATCCGGTCTGGCATACCATTCGCAGCCCACCCCGTTGGGGAAACCACCTGGGAACCAGGCCGCATCGAGCCACCAGGCACAGAAGCCAGCCTCAGAGGCATATTTCACCGCCAAAAGCTGTCCCTCTTCCGTGGCCCAGCCAGGCCGGGAAACGTACCGGTCGAAAGTCTGCATAACAATGGGGGCTTGAACAGGTTTGCCTTCCTGCTGAGGAACATAATGGAAGAGCATCAAGCGGCGGAAGCGATTGTGGGCGATATCGATATCGCCCCGGCTGGAGAGCAGCAAAATTCGGGGAGTACGGATTATTTCACCGGGCATTAACAACAAATGGGTGATCTGCTGACCGGCGGTGATTTGGGTACTATTTTGCTGCCGGCCCGCGGTGACTTCCCACTGACCGGTCCAACCGATTCCGCATAAAATATTTTCTTTTTCTGAACTGAAACGGAAGAACGGGAAGGATTCGCTGGAAGGCCGGCCGCCATGGGAGGTCATGCGATATAAATCCTGACCTGCCTTAATCGCTACAGGAATATTGTTAAAGCTCAGCGGACCTAGGGTATCACCGGTATTCTTGACAAGATCGATGGCTTGATCTTTAGAGGTCTTTATTTTCAAATCCAGGGCCTCGATATTCTCGATAATCCGGGTGTTTTTATCTCCCTGATTTTCGAAATAGATCACCCAATCCACCGCCGGGTAATTGGCAAAGCTTTTCGCCACGGCTTTTACACAGAGTTTGCTGTCCGGATCCAGCCAGGTAATGGTTCGCTCGGTATAATTTTTATTTTTAGCGGTACGGACATCTTGTTTCCAGTTCGGTAAAAGTTCCGCGGATGATTTTCCATCATACCGGAAGGAGAAGGGAACCTCCGCCGTCAGAGAAAACGAAGGTCCGGCCAGTTCGTCCAGCCATATGATATTTCCGTTTTCCAGGATGAGTTTGGCATCCGCCCAGTCGGACTGGTCATGGGCCGGCCCGTCCGCCGTCGTATCCACTTTCAGCGTCAGTTGCGTAACTCCTTGGGGAATGTCCAGGGAAATCTCTGCCGGCTCGTCGCCGCCTTTGAGAACGCCGGTCCGGACCGCCTCCCTGCCGTCCATCTCCACACTAAAAATAACGCTGCCCCGGACGCCGCCGGTGTCATAATTGTTGTCGATGCCCACCCAGGCCTGAAACCGGCTGGCACCGGCCGGGAAATGAACGCGAATCTCACTGTTGGCATGAGTGCCCAGGCCATGCGGGAATTTCTGGGAGCCGATTATGATCGGGGTTTTCATGCAGGAGATGCCGAACCGCAGCTCATTATGATCCTGCCGAATCAGCTCCAGTGCAGGCAGCGATTCCTTTGTACCGGTTTCACCGGTAAAGGCCGTTTGTACCCAGTCCTGCATATCCTGCAATTCCTGGGGACCTGCCATAACCGCGTCCTGCAGATATTCCCGCGGCAGATCCGAATTCGATTGGGCCTGACTTGCCGCGGTACCAACAAAAACCAGAATCAAAACGGTCCATACTTTGTGCGTCATCAGAACGGCACCTCCATGTTAGAATGTCTATATTTACTCTATCGCAGAACCACTCGGGCTACTCTACTCTACTTTACCTATGATCAGGAATATTCCTGATTTTACGGATTATTTTTATCTTGTCAGCCGGCAGGGCACACATACCCCTGCAGGGAACGACTGTGCCGTGTTTGACTGCACGCGAGCTGGCGAACCTTTCCTTCTATCCACCAGCTCGCTTATTCGGGTATTCGTTTCAACCAGTCTTTGAATCAATTCTACAGATATACCAATCGGCTCACTGGATCCGGCGGCGCTTATACATCAGAAAACCCAGCCCCAGCAGCGATACCGTCAGCGGTTCCGGGACATAGGTGAAGGTAGCATCCACCAACACCGCACTGCACGGCAAATTCGTTCCTCTACCTACAGCAATATCAATCGTATCACCGGCCTGGATAGCAAGCACACCAGCATAAGATCCATTTTCCAATCCCTGGGCATATTGATTCAGCAAGACGTCCGTATGGTTCAGGATCACGAAATAATCCTTATCCCCATTGACATCGCCACCGATAAATTCGGCATCGACGCTCACTTGGCCGGCCTCCGGCGCCGTCCAGCGGGCGACCGCCACCACACTGGTATTCCAATCGCCGGCGTGCATTCCGATTTGGCCTTCTTCATAGGGGACGCCGAAATTGATGCCCTGTACCTGGGAACGGCCCACATAGGGCCAGTTGTTCACATCATGATACCAGGCGGTCAGGATTCCGCCTTCATGATTGGCCGCCATTCGGGAAAAGGCGGTAAAGGCGGTGGAGTCAGGAGCCAGGCTGCGATCGCCATGGACAAAACAGCCATAGGTCCACTGGCCGTTCGGATTGCTGTCAAATGCGATGTCGTTGGCCAGATTCCAGCTATCGCCAATCGCCGCAGACAAAATTCCACTTGTGCTTACACAGACCATAATTACCAATGCTGCCATCTTTTTCATCTTCGTTTCCTCCGTTTGACAAAGATCATTTTCCTTACTCTGTCAAATCATTCAATAACACTAACTTTCATTTAAAACACAATAGCACACATAAAGTCTGGACTTAAAAAGACAATATCTCCTTCCTATGCCTCCTTTCTTTTTACTATATTTGAAATTATGATTTGCGAACTTCATGCGAGGGTTTTCCGGACTGGTCGTCACATCAACAACCAGTCCGGATACCTATAACGAGTATTTTTTACGGAGTAGGAGGACATTCTGGATTTTGCGGATCGTTGCAGGTCAGCCATTCCTGGGCAAAGATTGCGAAATCGCCCAAATTGACATAACAGTCCTTATTAAAGTCAAACGGCAGATACACATTTTGATCCGCACAGGTGACCAGATCGGGATACGAAATAGTCTCTTCAAATTTGCCCATGTTACTGCCCCAGGCGGTTCCCTTGCCAATACACATATCAATGGTATCGCCCACCGCTACCGTCATTTCAAATTCAAAGGGCAATATTGAATAACCTACAGAATATTGGCTTGCCAGAACATGGGTATGATTGAAGATCAGATAAAAATCTCTGGTTCCGGAAGCTACCCCCTCGCATTGTCCCGTTACCATAATATCCCCCTCGCGCGGGGCCGTCCAGCGGGCAATAGCCATTACACTTTCCGAAGGATTGCCGGGATGGACACCGATCTCCCCGGCTTCGAAGGGAACGCCCCAGCAAATTCCGGCTGTCGGGGCAATGCCGATATAGGGCCAGTTATCAACCGGATGGAACCAGCAGGTCAGCAAGGCACCTTCGTGATTGGTGGCTGCCCGGGGCATCAGGGTCACTTCGGAAGTATCCGGTGGAATAAGGTTCGTCGTATTCGGCTCGGTAAGACGGGCATGGGTTGCATAGGCATACGACCACTGCCCATTGGGATTGCCGTCAATATTGAAATCGGCGGATAAATCCCAGAGATTTTGAGGCTCATTCGGTTCCACGGGTGGAACATACGGCTCCGTGTCGATGCGCGTGGACAGCGGGGTCATATCCCCGATTATCGAACCATCTCCATCGCTGACCATGAAATCAATCCC
>JAKQBU010000314.1 GCA_029573975.1 Planctomycetota bacterium | reverse complement strand
CCCCGGCATCGAGCGGATTTCTTTTTTCACGCCGTGGCCGTGATGGACAAACAGCGGGGCAATCAGGTCGCCGCGATCGACCGCGGTTTCCCGCACCATACTCCGCAGCGTTTCATTGGCCCGCAGCCGGCTCAGACGAATGGGTATATTTGCCATAGAGTTCTCCCGCGGGAGTTATTTGATGGTTTTCGAGATTTCCTTAAACGAGGGATGCCGGCTGGACACCGTCATCTCCATAATGGCCGCCTCCACCGTGGTGGTGACTGCACCGGCCTGCCGCATCCGCTCCATCGCCATATCATAATCCACCTTTCGCCGTGAGCTGACGGCATCCGCCGCAATAAAAACCTGAAAATCCTCTTGCAGCAGATGCAGTGCGGTTTGCAGGACGCAAACATGCGCCTCAATTCCGGTGATGATAATCTGCTTTCGGCCCGCCCGGCGAATCGCATCCTGACAGCCCAGCTCGTTCATCACGCTGAAGGCGGTCTTTTCATAATAGCGGCTTTCTCCCAGGCTTTGCTGCAGCGGTTCCACTGTTCGCCCCAGCCCCTTGGGATACTGCTCCGTCACCATTATCGGCAGACCCAGGATTTTCGCCGCCTGCACCATAACCTGAGCCCGCTGGATAATAGTTTCCAGATCCGGGATATGCGGGCGAAACGCCTCCTGGATGTCGATTATTAGTAAAAGACTCTGATTGGCATCTAAAAGCTGATTTGCGGCCATGGTTCGCTCCTGTTTAAAATTCCATACTGCCGCCTTTATACCCGATTTCCGCCTGCTGTTCAAGAATCGAATTTTTGAAAGGGAAAACCGTTAAATAATTCTTGCACCATAACTTAGGAATAAATAGAATACCTTCTATTGGTTGAGGCTTTTGTAGCTGGAGAAATCAATGAGTAATCAGGAATATGTGCACGGCTATTCGGAACGGGAGGCACTGCGGCTTTTTGATCAGGCTAATACCCTGGTCGAGCTTCTGCATCAGGACACTCTTTACCCTCCGGGCAGTACCATCCTGGAAAGCGGCTGCGGGGTCGGGGCCCAGACCATTGCCCTGGCCCGCCAGAATCCCGGCTGCCAGATTACCTCCATCGATATCTCCCCCGATTCCATCGCTCAGGCCCAGCGGCTGATGCAGGAGAAAAACATCACCAATGTCACCTTTCAGCAGGCTGACATCTTCAACCTGCCCTTCCCCGATGATACCTTTGACCATATCTTTGTTTGTTTTGTCCTGGAGCATCTTCCCAACCCCGTCTCCGCCTTGCAGCATCTTCTGAAGGTCTTGAAAAAAGGCGGCTCCCTCACCGCCATCGAAGGGGATCACGGCTCCTGGTATTGTCATCCCCAGACCGCCGAGGCGACGCTGGCGGTCGAGTGCCTAGTCAAAACGCAGGCCTGTCTGAAGGGCAATTCTCTGATCGGCCGGGAACTCTATCCACTGCTCACCCGCGCCGGGCTGGGCGGGGTCCGCGTTTCCCCCCGGATGGTCTATGTGGACTCCAGCAAGCCCGAATGGGTCGAAGGTTTCTCCAAAAAAACCTTTATCGCCATGGTGGAAGGTGTGCGCGAGCAGGCCCTGCGCCTCGGCTGGACCGACGAATCCACCTGGGAGAAAGGCATCCGGGACCTCTACCGTGCCACGGAAGCGGACGGTACGTTCTGCTATACTTTCTTCAAAGCCATTGGCTGGAAATAAGTTTTCTGGGGTGACGTGGATTAGTTGGTTTTTTCCAGGTTCACAGGGGAGATAATGTGGCCTATACATCCCCTTCCTGTCATCGGTTATCCAGGTTTTATGGTTTGTCGGTATCGGACTCTGATTCGTCGTCTTCCTCGTCCACTTCTTCCTCCTGGTCATACCCGGTTTCCTCATCGGCTGAGTCTTCGCTATCGGCATCCTGATCCGAATCGGGATCGTCAGCGTCCTCCTGGAGGTCGGCATAGCCCTGGGCGGCGTCCAGTTCCATTTGCTTGCGGATGGCCTCGTATTCTTCCGGGGTAATGAGTACTTCGCGGGCCTGAGAGCCTTTGTATTCGCCGACGATGCCGGCCAGGGCCATCTGGTCGATCAGGCGGGAGGCGCGGGAGTAGCCGATGGTCAGGCGGCGCTGCAGAAGCGAGACGCTGCCGCGTTTGGTTTCCAGGATAACTCGCACGGCGGGATCGAAGAGTTCATCCTTTTCCATGGAAGCGGCGTCCACCTGGTTGAGCTGGACCAGTTCAGGATGGTAGGACGGCTGGGAAACTTCCTTAAGATAATTGACGATACGATGGATTTCTTCGTCGTCGAGGAAGGCCCCCTGGGCACGGATCAGTTCGCTGGTGCCGGGCTGGAGGAAGAGCATATCGCCCTGTCCGAGAAGGGCCTCGGCGCCGTTCTGGTCGAGGACGATGCGGCTGTCCATGCGGGCGGCGACGCGGAAGCTGATGCGGCTGGGCAGGTTGCTCTTGATCAGGCCGGTCACGACGGTGGCCTGGGGCCGCTGGGTGGCCAGCACGATATGGATGCCGACGGCCCGGCTCTTCTGGGCCAGGCGGATGATGTAGGCCTCGACCTCTTTGGCGGAGGTCATCATCAGGTCGGCCAGTTCGTCGATAACGATGACCAGGTAGGGCAGGCGCAGGGGTATTTTGGCCTTTTCCTCTTCGTTGCTGGGGCAGAACCGTTCGATGATGTCTTCTTCGGTGAGCTTGTTGTAGTCGGCGATATTGCGGACCCGTGCCTCGGCCAGCAGGGCGTAGCGTTCGTCCATCTTGATGGTGAGCCATTCGAGAATCTGTTCGGCCCGTTTCATATCGGTGACAATGGGGCACATCAGGTGGGCCAGGTCGCGGAAGGAATTCATTTCGACCATTTTGGGGTCCACCAGAATCAGCTTGACCAGGTCGGGCCGCTGGGTGAGCAGGATGCTGACGATGATGCTGTTGATGCAGACGCTTTTGCCTGAACCGGTAGTGCCGGCAATGAGCAAATGGGGCATGGCTGTCAGGTCAACCACCAAGGGTTCACCGGAGGCGTCTTTGCCCAGGAACAGGGGGATTTGCATTTTGGCCGATTTGGCGGCCGCCAGATGAATGAGTTCCTTGATGCGGACTTTTTCTTTTTCGCTGTTGGGTACTTCAATACCGATGGTGTGCTTGCCGGGAATCGGCGCGACCACGCGGACGGCGGCCGCCCCCAGCGAGCGGGCCAGGTCGTTGGAGAGATTGGAAATCTGGGAGACCTTGATGCCGGGGGCAAGCTGCAGCTCGAACATGGTGATGACCGGTCCGGTCTCGGCCTCGACGACCGAGGCGTTGATGTTAAAATCCTTGAGTGTCTGCTCCAGGATGGCGCCTTTTTCGCGGATGACCTTTTCCTGCAGGGCGGAGTAGCCGTGCTGGGGGTCGGAGAGCAGGTCCAGCGGGGGATATTGGTAATTCTGGTAACTGACCTCACTGCCGGCGGCGGGGGCGGCTTCGGCTTTGGCGGGGTCAGGTCGGCCGAGCATCTGGCTCAAAGCAGAGGTTACCGCCTGAACGAACGAAGGACGCGGTTCCGCGGGTTTATTGATGGTCATCTGGAATTCCGCCGGTTTTTCGGCGGGGGGGTTCTGGGGTTTGGTTTCTTTAGGCGGTTTCTGGCTGGTGAAGAGGTTTTCGACATCGGGATCTTCGTCCAGGTTATCATTCTTGGGGGCTGGTTTCTTGCGGTCGGAAATCGGGGGTGTCAAAACGGCGGTCGCGTGAACGTCTTTTTTGGGAAAGATGGAGGGTAGGGCAGAGGCTCTGGCGCCGACATGGGCCAGCAAAGGACCGGCCTGCCGCATACGTTCGAGGGCATGGTAGATGAGTTTGGGCAGGAAGAATATGACGTTATCCGCGGCCAGCAACAGGCCGACCAGAAAAGTAGCGCAAAGAATCAGAACGGCACCGGTCTTGGCGGTATAGGTGAGCAGGAAATGCCCCAGGGCGATGCCCAGAATGCCACCGTTGCCAATGGAGAGTGATTGTTCGTTGCCGGGGGTGAACAGGTACCTGCCGCTGGAGAGGACTACGCCCATGAGCAGGATGCCGATGATGCGGAGGATGAGCTGCTGGACGGGTTTATTCATGCAGAAAAGAATGCACCAGATGGCCAGGACTGCCAGGAAGAAGGGGGCCGCGGGTCCGAGATAGTAGTTGCACCAGTAGGCGAAAAAGCTGCCGGCCCGCCCGCAGAGGTTGGCGGCGGGGGCGGAAGAAGCGACGTCGGTGTTGGGATGGTCCCAGATATTGAAGCTAAGGAGACTTACGAAGACAAAGGCACAAAGTCCCAAGCCGAAGCAGGCAAAGGTGATACGATGGGTTTTCCGGTTTTCAGCCATAAGTCGAATAATTCCAAGCAGTAGTAAAATCCATAGGTTCTGTATATTCCTGAACTTCTACATTATCGGACAAAAAGGGCAATTTTGATTGATAAATGGCAAAAATATCAGGTCTGAGGCGGGGGGGAAGCGGCATCCAATTTTTCCTTCTCTTCAGGGGGCATATGGTAACAGTGTTGGTCGGTGGGGAAGAGACGGTGCCGGACCTCGTAGAGGTATTCTTTGACGGCGGTGGAAATATGTTCGGCGGCCTGGCCGTAGGCCTTGGCAAAGCGGGGGGCCACCGAGCCGGGCAGGGCAAGGATTTCGTGCAGGACCATGACCTGGCCGTCGCAGTAAGGGCCGGAGCCGCAGCTTATGACCGGCAGGGTGCTTTGCGCGGTGACTCGCTGGGCGACGATGTCGGTGACGCATTCGAGCAGCAGGGCGGCGGCGCCGGCGGATTCGAAGTCTTTGGCGGTTTGGAGGAGTTGGAGGGCCTGGTCGGAAAGCCGGGTGCGGATTTTTTTGGCCAGTTGGAATTCGGTTTGAGGGGTATAGCCCAGATGGGCCATGACGGGGATGCCCTGGGCGGCCAGTTGGGAGACCATGTCCAGATGGCTGCGGTTGACCTCGATTTTAATCAGGTCGCAGCCGGCCTCGTCGAGGAAGCGGCGGCAGTTGCGGTAAATCGGCTCCTGGTCGGGATGGTAGCCGGTATAGGGCATATCGCCGACCAGGCAGACATCGGGGGCGCCTTTGCGGACGGCGGCAGTGAGGGTAATCATGGTGTCCATAGTGACCGAAAGGGTGTTTTCGTGGCCGAGCACCAGTTGGGCCAGGGAATCGCCGACCAGCAGGCAGTCCGTCCCGGCGTTCTGGAGCAGGACGGCAGCGGCATAATCATAGCAGGTGAGCATGGTGATGGGGCGGCGCGACTGTTTGTAGTGCCGCAGGGTTTCCAGCGTTATCTTTTCGGGCATCAGAGCATCTCCATAGTTTTTCCGGCTCATGCAACAGTCATTAGGATAGTGGGCGGCGGGAAAAATACAACCAGAATTTAACTCCAGCGTCAAAAGCTGGTCATATTCCTGGTGTTGGGGGGCAAAGCAGGTTTTTGCCAAAAAGGCCGTTTTTACGGAGGACCGTTGGGGCAGCAGATAGCGTCAGTCACAGAAGGCAGTTGTCGGTTAGAAATGGGCCGGTTTGAGGCCGCCGAAACGGCGGTTACGCCGGGAGTATTCGAGGATGGACTGGCGGAGGACTTGTTCGTCGAAATCGGGCCAGAGGACGTCGGTGACGTAGAGTTCGGCGTAGGAGATCTGCCAGAGGAGGAAGTTGCTGATGCGGTTTTCGGCGGCGGTGCGGATGAGCAGGTCGGGATCGGGCAGATTGCGGGTGTAAAGCTGTGAACTGATATACTCTTCGTCGATGGTGTCGGGATTCAGGCTGCCGTTTTGGACATCGTGGGCCATCGAGCGGAAGGCGTGGGTCAGTTCGGAGCGGCCGGAGTAGTTGATGGCCAGGCAGAGGACCATGCCGGTGTTGGTACTGCTGATGCGGACGGTTTCGCGGAGTTCGTCGAGCACCCGCTGGGGCAGGCCCTCTTCGCTGCCGAGGTGGCGGACCTTGACGTTGTGGTCCATGATGGTGGGCCGTTCACCGGCCAGGTAGAGGGCGTAGAGGTCCATGAGGGCCTCGACCTCGTCTTTGGGGCGTTTCCAGTTTTCGGTGCTGAAGGAGTAGAGGGTGAGGCATTCGATGCCAAGGCGGGCACATTCGGTGACGATGGTGCGGACGGATTTGCCGCCCTTGCGGTGGCCGTGGACGCGGGGCAGGCCCTGGCGTTCGGCCCAGCGGCCGTTGCCGTCCATGATGATGGCAATGTGGCGGGGCATTTTTTGCCAGGGGATGCCGAGGATGGGATGGTTTTCGGTCGAATGTACTGGGTTCATAAATTGTAATCCGTATTCGTATAAAGAAAAAACGTTGTATAAATACTAAACTTTAAATTCTAAACAATATCAAATGTTCAAAATTCTAATTATTCAAATAACCGCGTGTGCTACAAGTTGCACACCCTACCAGCACTATTTGCTTCTGTTCCATGCTTTTCATTTTACATCCACCTACAAACTTAATCCAGCATCTAAAATACTTGATAATATCAAAAAAATGAAAATAGCTCGCAAATAATTTATTCTTTCCATTTGCACCTCCTACATGACACCATTGCCTATATAATTATTTTTCTCGCCAGTAAACGTTAGATTCCCCGTCACGTCTATATTTTACAATATCCCAATTCAATAAAATATTATTCCCACTTTTATCTAAGACAACAATATCTTGCATATCACAAAGAACATCATATGGTTTTTCTTGTTGCGTTATATCAACAATTAAGTACTTTGATGAATAGGTTTTGTCATTGTGATCCTTTCCTCTGATGAAGACAAGATAACCGGATTCAGTTAAAATGATTTTTTTTTCGGGATATTTCTTACTTTGTATCGAAAAACCCGCTTTAAGCATAGTCGTACTTATTTCAATCTGATTTTCCTCATGATATTCAATATCTTCCAAAGCTTTATCTAATCTAGCAACAACGCTACAGTAATAATAAATATTCTCTGATTGCAAGCCGTTTCTTATTTCATATTGCTTGCTATTAATATAATATCTATGTCCATATATTGAACCACATCTAGTGAGTATTTTATCTTTTTCATAAAACTCA
>JAKQBU010000313.1 GCA_029573975.1 Planctomycetota bacterium | reverse complement strand
CCGGAACCGGTCCCGGTTTTGTGACCAGTACTGCTCTACTTTGTTTTCCTGTTCTTTGCTGGCAAGCTGGGCAAATTGATCGTCCACCTGTTTTTTGACAAGTTTTAAATCCAGTTGAAGGTATTCCACCTGGACGCGGTCGGGGAGCATATACCCAAAGCCGTGGGGGTTTTCGTCATTGAAATCCCCTTCCTTTTTGGTTTTGTAGGCCTGGAAGTGTTTATCCAATTCTTCGGGGGAGGGATCGGTGTTGGGATCGATAAAATCCCGGGCGTTGAAGCTGACGAAGGTCCCGGTGATGTTTTCCCATTCCACCATATCCCGAATGGTTTTTTTTAACTCCGGTTCGCTGAGAGCCAGAGAATCGGTAATCGTCCGGCCGTACTGGAGAATCGCCAGATATTCGGCCAGGGCATTTTTAAGGGCTTTTTCGGAGATGCCGAATTCCTGGGTGATGGCGGCGATGCTATTGGGCAGAGGCAGTCCCATCTGACGGTATTTGCCATGGTTTTGTAAAAACTGTTCAATCTGGGATTGGGCGGCCTGGATCCCGGCCTGGCGGGTTTCTTTGGCCAGCAGGAGGTAATAGATATTGGCCTTGTTCGGCTCTGCGCCGATGATGCGCATGACGGTATCGGCTTTTTCCTCATCCATGAGCCATCCCATTCTCTGGGCCTGCTGGTAAAAGGCTGAGCGGATATTCTGGCTGTAGCGGCTGCCGGGGAAGAGGAGCAGGTAAATGGCGATGTCGGAAGAGCGGACTTCCTGGCCGGTTTGCTGGGCGCCAAAGATATCGGCAAAGGTAACGGCATCGGCGCCGAACCCCTGCAGAATCCGCAGGTTCAGTTCGGAGTCGATGAGCATTTTGCGAGAGATATCGGTTTCGCTGCCGTCGGGCTGGCGGTAAAAGGCCACGGTATCTTTGCCGGGATCCCGTCTGCCGGAGCCCTGGAACATAATCGAGGGGAGGGTGAAAGCAATCATGATGGCCACGACAAATACGGCCATAAGTTTTTTGTTGTTCCTGCGAAACCAGCGCATTACTGTCATTTGGTTACTCCGTTCATCTACTGTTTTTAAACAAAATTAGACACCAGCATCAAAAGTTCCCTGGCCCTTTACTGTTGAGGAGCCAGAGCTGTTTTGGATGTCAATATCAGCCTTTGACGGTTCCGTCATTATATAAGCCTAATAGTATAAATGATAAGGGCTTGGGACGCAAATAAGAATTGTCCAGGTATGATAAATTTCAGTGGCGACGGTTGAGGTGGTCCGATAATATAGGGTGGAATGATACAGTCGAAGATGGGCACGGGAATCGGCAGCGGGAGGGAAAAGCGGTTGTAAGATTGTAAAGGCATAATTAGAAAATATTTATGAAATTATTGTTGGGTGAGAATTTTTCGGGAGTAGGGCAGATGGATGACAGGGCAGGCGGAACCAATTCAATTATGACGCCAGCGTCAAAAGTTTTTCGATCTCTTATTGTTATGAAGGCCGAGCGGTTTTGGGCGGTTCTATCCAATATAATCATTGTATTTGAGGGGATTTATGTTTAGATTTGTGAAAAAGATAGTTGCATGCCGAAGAGAAAAATATTAGAATCATTTACTATTCTGTTTGTGAGATTGCGAAGTTTAGAAATTTTAGCGGATTTGTACCATCCCATTTTCAACAGGTTCGAGATGGCGAAAAAATGGTTTTTTAGCGGTCTGTTATCGATAGCGGTGCTGGTATGTTTATTTCATGGGGGGTGCCAGCCGGCCAGCCGACAGGCGGCTTCCTGGCAGGCGGGCGATAGTTTTGATTTGCAGGTTTCGATGGTAAGCGATATGCTGCTGCCGCTGGGGATTACCAACGCGGATCATAAAGTATCGCAGGTACGGCTGCATTATGAAGTGAAGGAAGCGGAAGGGGGGGCGCCCCGCCTGGTGACGGTGCAAATAGCGGCTTTGAAGGTGTCGGTGGAAACGATGGGAGTAAGCTGCGATTATGACAGTGTTACTCAGCCGCAAATGCCGGAGTATGATAAGACCGATAAGCGGAACCGGCAGAAGGAAGAATACTGGAATTTCTTTCAGGATGCAGTGGGGCAGCAATATACCGTCCGGCTGAATGATAAAGGCGAGGTGGCGGAATTTGTCGAGGTGAGTGAGAAGCTCCGCCAGGCGATGGATGGTTTGTTTTTCGGATCCACGGCCGGGGATCAAATGACATTTTTGTTTTCGGAAAGCCGCCTGCGGCAGTATGCGGAAGCGGCGGTGGGGGGGGAGCTGGCCGGCAACCGGGTGAAGGGGGGGGCGGACTGGCAAAGGCAGGCGGTTGCGGAAATTCCGCGGGCGGAAGCGGTCATGGCGGCCCGGAATTATAAAGTGGAGAATATCCGGGAGGAGTCCGGTGGCAAGATTGCCGATATTTCCTATGAGGTTACTTTGGCGGAGGGAGCGGCTTTGCCGGAGCATTATCCGGCCCGGTATGAGAAGGTCAAAGGGAAGATCGGGATGAAGATTCTGGAGGTGACTGGAAAGGGGCAGATTCAATATGGGGCGGGGGAAGGGCGGTTGATGAAGCTGGAGGAGAAAATGCTGGTCCGGATTGTGCCGGCCAAAGGCGTGGCGCCGACGGGGAAGAAGACCCGTGAGAACAAGATGTATTATCAGATCCAAACGACGATCGAGTATCCGAAGGAATAATTTATTACAGGAGTGAGCCATGAGAAGGAATCAAAAGGTATTGGTGTTGGTTTTGCTGGCGGCAGGTTTACTGGCAGCGGGATGCCAGGAGCAGATATTACGCTGCCGGTACCAGGTCGGCGATGTCGAGAAAGTGCGTTATACGGGCGAGCGGGTATATAAAAGCTGGCTGGAAATGCCGGGCAAGGATCCGCAGGATGTCGGCACCAACCGAACCCGGGAAGAAGTGGTGATGGTGCGGGAAGTGGAGTCGGTGGAGGCGGACGGCGGGGCGGTTATGAAGGTGACGCTGGAAAGCGTGATGATTGAATTGTCGGGCAAGGACGAAGCTGCGGCCAAGAAATATGTCAGCAACGCCGACGGGACCAGCAGTTGGGGTTCGGAACCGGGGCTGGCTGGGAAAAGTTACCGGATCCGGATTGCCCCGGATACCCGGGTGCTGGAAGTTATGGGTTTGAGCGAAGTGCGCCAGCAGGCGGGGATCCAGGAAGGGGACAAAGGGGTGGTGGCGCGGATGCTGGAGGAGGACCGCATCAAACGGTACCATCAGCATGATTTTGTGATGTACAGCCCGAAGAGTGTGAGCGGCCAGAAGGGGTATGATTCCGAGATGCTGCCGCTGCCGGATGATATGATCAAGGCGACGGCGATTAAAAAACATTATACGGCGGCCGCGTCGGGCGATGTGATTGAGGTCAGCGGGCGCGGGGAAGCGGTGCACGGGACGGTGCCCGGTTTTGAAGAGCCGAAGATCAATCAGTTCGGGCAGGCCATCATCAAGCAGCAGAGCGATATGCAGAAGCTGGAGATCACCGATGAGGGCCGGTTCGGCATTTCCCAGGGAAAGGTCTTGCAGGACAATAAGGAAGTCACCTGTTCGCTGGTGCTGCTGGAAGAGAACCTCTTCGGCGGCCAGGCCGGGGCCAATGCCAAAAAGAAAGACGAATGGGGTGTGATGTACACCGATATTTATCTGAAAAGCCAGTTTGAGGTTCTGCCCTGATAAAAACGCTTTAGCGGTCCAATAGGGCAGCCGCTACGAAGGCCTGTATTGGGAGCAGCGGATGGCGACTCTGGCATTTTGGGACTGGCTGGTCATCGCGGCGTATTTTCTGATCCTGATCGCGGTGGTATGGTGGTCTGCGCGTCGTCAGGATACGGCGGCGGATTATTTTCTGGCGGGGCGGAATATCGGCTGGTTCGTCGTCGGGGCGTCGGTGTTTGCCTCGAATATTGGCTCGGAGCATATCGTGGGTCTGGCCGGCAATGGGGAGACCAGCGGTATGGCGATGGCCCACTGGGAGCTTCACGCCTGGATCATTGTGATGCTGGCGTGGATTTTTGTGCCGTTTTATTACCGCACGGGCGTATTTACCATGCCGGAATTTCTGGAGCGGCGTTACAGTCCCCAGGCCCGGTGGATCCTTTCGGTAGTTTCGCTGGTGGCGTATGTGTTCACGAAAGTATCGGTGACGGTTTATGCCGGGGCGCTGGTTTTCCAGACGCTGCTGCCCGATACGTTCGGCAGTCCGGAAATGGCGTTTTGGGTCGGCGCGTTTTTGACCGTGATCCTGACGGGGATTTACACGATTTTCGGGGGTCTGCGGGCCGTGGTCTATACCGATACCGCCCAGGCGGTGATTCTGCTGATCGGTTCGATATTCATCACGAGTTTTGGTCTGGAAAGGCTGGGCGGCTGGGGGGAACTGCAGGCCATATGCCGGGAAAACGCCGTAAATTTTGCCTTGTGGCGACCGTTGAGCGATCCGGATTTTCCCTGGATCGGGATATTGATTGCCTCTCCGATTGTGGGCATCTGGTACTGGTGCACGGATCAATATATTGTGCAGCGAACGCTGGCGGCGAAGGATTTGAAGAATGCCCGGCGGGGGGCGCTGTGGGGCGGGTTTTTGAAGATATGGCCGGTATTTATATTTCTGGTGCCCGGACTGATCGGCTATGCGCTGCAGCATAAGGGCTTGCTTGCCATTCCCACCCGGATGGTGAACGGCCAGGAAACGGTCAACGGGGATCAGGTGTTTCCGGTGATGGTGATGGGGCTTCTGCCGGTCGGAGTCCGGGGCCTGGTGGTAGGGGGGCTGCTGGCGGCCCTGATGAGTTCGCTGTCATCGTTGTTTAATTCCTGTGCGTCGCTGTTTACGGTGGATATTTATGAAAAGCTGCGGCCGGGCCGTTCGCAGAGGCATTTGGTGGGTGTGGGCCGGATTGCCACCGCGGTAGTCGTTTTGCTGGGGATCCTCTGGATACCAGTGATGCCGATGATTTCCAGCGGGGGGCTGTATAAATACTTGCAGAGCGTGCAGGGGTATCTGGCGCCGCCGATTACCGCTGTGTTTCTGCTGGGTTTGTTCTGGAAACGAATCAATGCTCGCGGGGCGGTCTGGGGACTGGTTCTGGGCTTTGTGCTGGGGATTTCCAAGCTGACGGTCCAGGCGTTTTTCGGTGCGGGCAAGCGGGAAAATCCGGAGTTTCTGGCGGCGGCAGGGGATTTTAATTTTCTGTATTTTTCGGGCGTGCTGTTCGGGATTAGTTTGCTGATTGTCATCGTGGTTTCGCTGCTGACGCCCAGGCCCTCGTTGCAGCAGATCGCCGGCCTTACCTTCGCGACTACTTCTCCGCAGGACCGGCAGATGAATCGGGCCAACTGGAACCGATGGGATGTGCTGCTGACGGGACTGATTCTGGTGCTTCTGGCAGGTATTTATCTCTATTTTTCCTTTTGGCTCCACTAAACCGGGCGTAAAACCGCCTATTGCCTAACGGATGGTCTATATGGATCGTATTGACCCGAGAAGTGAAAAGAGCACCGACCAAGAGGTATCCCGGTTGTTTCAGGCGGCGGTTTTGCAGGGGGAGAAATTACGCATTAGCGGCATGATGGCGGCACTGGCGTTTCTGATGGTTTTGATGGCGATCCGGGCTGCTTCTCATGCGACTTTGTATCAACTGTTCTGGAAAACGCAGCCGGTACTGGCGGGTGTGTTTCTGTTTGAAGCGGTCTTGCGGTACCGATTGCACCGCGCGGAAAGGCAGAAGCGATTTTTATCGCTTTGGGCCATTGCCGTGCCGATCGTAGTGGAAACTTCCCTGCCGACGCTGGTGTTATTTATCATGGTAACCGCCTCGGGCCTGAATGCCTATAGCTTTTTAACCGCGCCGGTCGTACTTCTTTATTTTTTGTTTTTGATTCTCTCTACCCTCCGCCTGAATCCGCGGATGTGTATTCTAGCGGGACTGGCCGCCGGGGGCGGATATCTGGCGTTAGCTTCGTATGTATATCTTAGCCATCCGTATCCACCGGGCGAGGATATTCTGCTGGGGATCTATGCGCACGGAACCTATGTGGTTCTGCTGATGCTGGGGGGAGCGCTGGCAGCGGTGGTGGCGGGCAAGATCCGCCATGAAGTGGCGCACGGGGTTTTTCAGATTGAACAGCGCCAACGGCTGGAGGCGGATCTGGAGGCTGCCCGTTCGATCCAGCGCGGTCTGCTGCCGCGGGGAGTGCCCCCGCTGGCGGACTATGAAGCCGCCGGTCAGAGCTGGCCGGCGGATCAGACGGGGGGGGATTACTATGACTGGATGAAATTGCCAAATGATCGGTGGATTTTTACAATAGCGGATGTGACTGGACATGGAATCGGTCCGGCGCTGCTGGCGGCGAATTGCCATGCCTATGTTCATGCCGTGTTTGGAACCGAGGGAGATATCCATCGCTGGATCAGCCGGATCAATCAATTTCTGGCCCAGGATCTGGAACCTGGCCTGTTCATCACGTTTCTGGGGGTGGAATTAAATCCGGAGAATGGGGAGCTATCGCTGCTTTCGGCCGGGCACGGTCCCACATTGCTGTACCGGGCGTCCGGCGGAACGGTGGAAGAATTGCCGACCCAGGGGTTGCCGCTGGGTTTGGTGGCTGATTTTGCGTATGACATTCCGCTGGTTTTTCACCTGGAGCCGGGTGATGTTTTGATGCTTATGACGGATGGAATTGCGGAGTGGACCAATCGTCGGAACGAGCAGTTTGGCGTGGAACGGGCGGCGGCCTTTTTGCGGGACGAAGCGGGCAGGGATGCGAAGGAGATTATTGAGCGGCTGCGAAATTGTGTTATGTTGTTTGCGGAAGGAACAGGGCAAAAGGATGATTTGACTGTAGTGGTGATTAAACGGAGAGGGTCTTGCAGCGGAGGAGAAAGATCCTCTGCGTGAAACGAGCAGGCCGGTCGTCGTTTTTTTGAGGCGGGAGCTTGCTGGGAGCGGGGTATATTGTTAAAATCCGGTTTTTGTGATATACAGGGAATGCAGCAGCAGGAGAATGGATGTGGCAGGACAGGTGAAGCGAATTGGTATTATCGGGGGGTCGGGGCTGGGGCAGGCATTGGCGCAGACGACAAAAGGGCGGAAGCATGAGGTGGAGACGCCGTTTGGGAAGCCGTCGGCGCCGATTGTGACAACAGAGATCAAGGGGGTGCCGGTGGCCTTTCTGTACCGGCACGGGCACGGGCATCTGCTGAATCCGTCGAGTGTGCCGTACTGCGCGAATATTTACGCCCTGAAGCAGCTCGGCGTGACGCATATCATTGCCAGCGGGGCGACCGGTTCGCTGGCGGAGGAGTACCGGCCGCGGGACCTGGTGATTCCGGACCAGGTGATTGACAAGACGTTCAAGCGGCAGAGCAGCTTTTTTGACGGGCTTCTGGCGGTGCATGTGGATTTTGCGTATCCGTTCTGCGAGCAGTTGCGGCAGGTGCTGCTGGGGGCGGCGGCGGGCGCGGGGGTGAAGGTGCATGACGGCGGGACGTATGTGTGCATGGAGGGGCCGCAGTTTTCGACGCGGGCGGAGTCGCTGCTGCACCGGCAGTGGGGCGGGCATTTGATCGGGATGACGTGCATGCCGGAGGCGAAGCTGGCGCGGGAGGCGGAGATGTGCTATGCGCTGGTGGCGCTGCCGACGGATTACGACTGCTGGCGGGGGCATCCGGGGGATACGGACAAGCACAGTTTGATGACGGAGATTATCGGGAATCTGAACGCGGCGACGGAGAATGCAATCCAGTTGATTTTGCGGGCGCTGCCGAAGGCGGCAGAACTGCTGGAGAAGCCGTGCGAGCATCAGAAGGCACTGGAGCTGGGAATCTGGTCGGATCGGAAAATGATACCGGCGGCGACGCGGGAGAAGCTGGGGCTGCTCATCCGCAAATATTGCTGAGGCGGGTTAGTCGGGTTAGGCGGGTTAGTCGGCCCAGATGATGGGCGTGGGGTCGAAGGGATTGGGGAGCAGCTCGATGCCGACGTCGTAGGTTTGGCGGAGGTTTTCGCGGGTGAGGACCTGTTGGCGCGGGCCGGCGGCGATGACGCGGCCGCTGCGCATGAAGACCAGCTCGTCGGCGAAGCGGCCGGCGAGGTTGAGTTCGTGGCTGACGCAGACGACGGCCATGCCCCAGTCGTGGGCGAGGCGCTGCATCATGCGGTAGATTTTGAGCTGATTGCGGATGTCGAGGTGGCTGGTGGGTTCGTCGAGCATCATGACGGATGGCTGCTGGGCGAGGGCGCGGGCGATCATGACGCACTGGGCCTCGCCGCCGGAGAGTTCGTTGAGGCGGCGGGCGGCGAAATCGAGGGTCTGGGTCATTTTCATGGCCTCGCGGGCGATGGCCAGGTCCTGCTGGCCGGTCAGGCCGAGGGAACCGGTGTGGGCGAAGCGGCCCATGAGGACCAGCTCCTGCACGGAAAAGGGGAAAGCGGAGGCGGGGAACTGGGGGACGTAGGCCATGAGTTTGGCCAGGGCCTTGCGGGAATATTTTTTCAGGGGACGGACATCGAGGAGAATAGTGCCCTGAGCGGGCTGAAGCCAGCCGAGGAGGCAGCGGAGGAGGGTGGTTTTGCCGGAGCCGTTGGGGCCGAGGATACAGACAAAGCGGCCGGGGAAGGCGGTGAAATGGACGCCGGACAGGACGGGCTGATCGGGGCGGTAACCGAACTGAAGCTGGCGGGCATGCAATACGTGTTTGGGGTCGGTCATACGGCGGCCTCCCGCTGGCGGCGGCGCAGGAGAAAGATGAAGAACGGACCGCCGAGGATGGCGGTGATGACGCCGACGGGCAGTTCGCCGAGCTGGAAGCTCTCGCCGATGATCCGGCAGGCGGTGTCGGCCAGCATAAGGAAGACCGCGCCGCCGAAGCCGCTGAGGAGTGCCAGGCGGCGGTGGTCGGGGCCGGCAATGAGGCGAAAAATATGGGGGATAATCAATCCGACGAAGCCGACGGGGCCAGCCAGGGCGACGGCGGCGGAGGTCATCAGGGAGATGACAATGAAGGTTTCGGAGCGGAGGCGGCGGACGGGGACGCCGCTGGAGGAGGCCACCTCATCGCCCAGGCCCAGCATGTTAAAGGCGGAAGAACGCAGGAAGAGCAGGGACCAGCCGATGAGGATCAGGCCGCCGCAGAGCAGGAGCAGTCGGGGTTTGAACCACAGCCACTGCGGGATCTGGCCCATGCCCCAGCCGATGAAGTGAATCATGTCGGTCTGTTTGACGAACTGGAGGATGGTGAGGATGAGTGCGCCGTTGATGACGTTGACGATGACGCCGGAGAGAAGCAGGACGTAAGGGTCGAGGTAGCCAGCCCGCTGGGCAACGGAATAAACGACCAGGCAGGTCAGCAGGGCACCGGCCATTGCCAGGACGGGAGTGGCGGCCCATTCGGGCAAGACGGTCCAGCCGGCCAGCCAGGAGCCGGCCAACACGCCGACGCCGGCGCCACTGGAGATGCCCAGGACATAGGGTTCGGCCAGGGGATTGCGCATCAGCCCTTGCAGGGCCATGCCGCCGGTGGCCAGGGCGGCACCGACCAGGGCGGCGGCGGCCAGGCGGTAGAGGCGCATGTGCCAGATTTGATTGTGCCAGATGTCCCACTGCCAGAGTTTCCAGGTGTGGG
>JAKQBU010000304.1 GCA_029573975.1 Planctomycetota bacterium | reverse complement strand
CCTTCAGCGTCGCCAGATGGCACACCGTCGCCAGGTCCATTACTTCCTGCACCGACCCGGCGGCCATCAACGCAAAACCCGTCTGCCGCACCGCCATCACGTCGCTATGATCCCCGAAGATACTCAGCGCATGGCTGGCCACCGTCCGGGCCGACACATGAAACACCGCCGGTATCAGTTCCCCGGCAATCTTATACATGTTCGGAATCATCAGCAGCAGTCCTTGGCTGGCGGTAAACGTCGTTGTCAACGCCCCAGCCGCCAGAGAACCGTGTACCGCTCCAGCCGCCCCGGCCTCCGACTGCATCTCCCGTACCCGCAGCACCTGGCCGAATATATTCTTGCGCCCGTAGGCAGCCCAGTCATCGGCAATCTCGCCCATCGTCGAAGAGGGGGTAATCGGGTAAATCGCCGCGACGTCGCTGAATGCGTACGCTACGTGCGAAGCGGCCGTGTTACCGTCAATCGTTTGCATCACTTTTTGTTTGGTGCCTGCATTTTCCGCCTTTGAGGCAGATTTTGTTGTTGTTGCCATAAAGCAATAACCTCCGTTATGTTAAGTAGTTATAAAATAGTAAGTTAAATCCTAACCGGATAAATAAACATTATATAATAAAACAACGTTGGTTCTTACGCCAGTTTTTTTTCTTTTTCTAGTAGGCCCAGGTAGTAATAAAATTATCGTCTTTTCGGGAAACCGTTATAATTTATTTAGAAAAACCCGGGGAAAACATTGGTTGGTGGGTATAAAACACAAATAAAAGTCGATTTTCAGCTTTATAAACCGCTTATTGGGGAAAATCCTTTTCACCGAAGACATCGGCTGTAAACAAAAACACCTCGGTATCAGACTTTTTCCAGGCGTCATATGGCAGGCCCGCTTTGCCCGCACAGCAGTTACCCAGAAATTCTTCCTTGCTCCACCCGGTTTCGGTTGCTACCTGGGGAAGAAAGCACCCGGCCCGGTAGCCTTTTTTGATGTAAATTCCATGCCGGCCCAACTCCAGGCCCAGCGGTTTATCCGTTTTTTCCAGGGGGGATAGCACGGATATTTCAATGTCAATCTGCTCTAACTCCCTGGGAGTAATAGGATTGCTGGCAAAGCGGCTGTCCTGCGTCGCGGCTATCGCCATCTCTCGTACGGTCCTCAGCAGACTCTGGCTGGGCTGGAACTGGCCTATGCACCCTCGTAACTGCCCGTGATTATGGATCGTCACGAAACACCCCCGCTTTTCGCTAAATACCGGATCTTCCGATTCAAACACACCCACCGCCTGACCCCGCACCGCCGCTTCCACTACCTTCCGCGCCAGACGCAAAAGAGAAATTTTCTGCTTCTCGGTTAAGCCATTACTCATGCACGAAATATACCCCCGCTGACGGACATATTCAATACCATTTATCTCTCGCTTGCCAAGGGAAGGGTTTTTCAATTCCATCCCTTCTTTCCCAGTACGGCCTATGGCTTCTTCAATAATATCCAGTAATATTATGATGACATTTAATAAAGTTTTGATGCTATATGGCATTTTTCATTTGCGGTATATTATAATACGTGTTAATATATGTTCAAGTATGAAATTTTGTTTCATTTATTTTTCCTCTTGAGATGGAATTGAATGGCAGACGTTTGTTTTTGTGGAATAGACCTCGGTACCACCAATACCAAAGCGGTTCTGGTGGACCACGCCGGGAAATGCCTGGATTCGGTTTCCATGTTGACCGGCTGCGATCAGAAACCGGATTTCTATGGATTGTTTGCCAGGATCATGCAGAGTTTTGGTTCAAAACGCAGCGTAGCGGATTCCCAAATAGTTTGCAGTATTACCGCGCAGGGGGGCAGTTTTGCCTTGCTGGATGAAAACCATGAGCCGGTAAGCCGTCTCTACAGTTGGACCGAGAGTTCTGCGAACCCGGCCGTAGATAGTATGATAAAATGCTTCGGCAAAGAAAACTATTATCGAATTACCGGCTGGCCGCCCAACGCCTGGCTGATGAGCAGCAAAATGAAGGAGCTATTTTCAACGAATCAGTTCGGGAACGCGGCCTATGTGGCAACCTTGCCGGAAATCCTGCACGCCCGTTTTTTCGGAAGATTCGTGACCGATATAACCAATGCCCAGATTACCGGCCTGTGTGATTTTCAAAAGGGACAATGGGATCCCGCGATACTGAACTGGGCCGGCATTCCGGAAACCCGGCTGCCGGAGATAGAAAGTGAACTAGCGATTTTGGCGGAGAACATCCAAACCGAATGGGGCAGCCTCAGCTTTGCCACCAGTTCGCACGATCAATATGCCGCCATGGAGGCGGCCCATCTGGCTCCCCATACGAATCTGATGCTGGCAACCGGCACCGCCTGGGTGATCAACATCAGAACGGAAAAACCCATTTTCGATAATGCCCATTTTCTCAGCCATCCGGGGCGGGATATCCGGAAAAATGAGTTTGGCAACATTATCACCCTGGGACCGATCGGCAAGGGATTGGAGATGCTATTGAAAAATTTCGGGGCAGACTATCCATATCTGAATTCAATAGAAAGCTCCCTGTCGGAGCTGCCGCCGCCCTCCGCCGCGATTGATGTGGATATGGACCACGGGAGAGTACGGGCAGTGGATTCCTTTCCTCTGGCGGTCAAGCGGTATATGGAATGGTCCGCCGCCCAAACCCTTTTTTTGCTGGAACTGTATGAGTACCGGCGGGATTTGAACCGAATCGTCATGACCGGAGGAGCCGGCGCCAGCCGGTATTGGCCGCAGGTGATTGCCGATATTACCCAGGCAGAGGTGCAGGTATTTGATTTCCCGGCCTTTACGGCCTATGGAGCCGCTTTGCACGCCCGGGCCGCTTATACCGGTATGCGCGGCTGTGAGTCTTTCTTCCAGGAAGCCAAAACCACACGGTTTTTCCCCCATGATTCCGATATCTATCGCGATTGGTATGAAAAGTACCAAAAGCTGTATTGGAAGAGGGAATTGACCACCAGGAATAATAATTAAGACAGGACGAACCCATGAAAAAACATACCATCGGAATTCTGGCGGCCTACGCGGACTTGTACAACCGGCTGTGTCCCGGGATTGGCGGGCAGCTCCAGCAGATAATGGATACCATGATGGCGGAATGTACCATCGAAGGGATCAATTTTGTGGTAAGCGAAGCCGTCTCGACGCCGCAGCAGATTGACAGGAAGTGCCGCAATCTGGCCGAAAAGAAAGTGGATTTGCTGGTCGTGGCGCTGGCGCCGTATTGCCCCAGCGGGGCCTTAGCGCCCAGCCTGGTATCGCTCGATATGCCGGTAGTACTCTGGCCGGCGCAAACCATGTACCGCCTGGTTCCGGAAAAGTATGATTCCGACACCATTATCTATAATCATGGTGTGCACGCCGTCCAGGACCTGGCGAATGTACTGCGAAAAAGAAAAAGACATTTCGGCATCCTCCACGGTCATTGTGAGCAGGAAAGTTTTAAAGCGGAACTAATCCGTTGGGCGCAGGCGGGAGCAGCCGTTTGCGCCATGCAGAACGCCAATCCGGTTCAAATCGGAGGGCATTTTGAGGATATGCTGGATTTACAGATCGGGGCCGATAAATTCATTAAAAAACTGAATATCCGTCATACGGAACTGTCCCTGAAAGATTTTCACCAGCTTATGCGGGAAGCGGAGCAGGAGCCAATCCAACAATGCCTGGAGTCCTATCGATCCATGTTCACCATCGATGGTTCCGTAAAAAATGATCTTCTTTCAAAAGCAGCCAAAGGAGAAGTGGCTCTCCGAACCGTCATGAAAAAATATAACAGCCGGGCCTTCGGATTGAATTTCCTTACCTTATGCAATGATCAAACGATTGCCGAGCCGCTCCATGTGGCAGGTTCCGTCCTGATGAGTCAGGGATATGGCTATGCCGCCGAAGGCGACTGGGTCACGGCCGGTTTCGTCTATGCCCTGCAGCAGGCCTTTGGCCAGGCCAGTTTTAGTGAGATTTTTTCCGTAGGCTACGCCGACAATCGGCTGGTATTAAAGCATTGGGGAGAAGGCAATTTCAATATGGCCCGGCAGAAGCCCAGACTCCTTCCCAGCTCCTTTACCGATAAAAACAAAGCGGAATTTGTTCTGGTGGATTTTGAATTTGAGCCGGGCGCGGTTACCCTATTGAACCTGAACTCCACCGTGGATGGCCAGGGGCAGATCATTGCCATTACCGGTTCTGTCAGCCCGGATCATTTGCCCAAAGCCGATGGCCCGCGGGGGATTTTCCAGCCGGAGGAACCGAATGTTTGCGAAGTATTGACCCGGTATGCCGGTAACGGCGGCAGTCATCATCTGGCACT
Source organism: Planctomycetota bacterium (assembly GCA_029573975.1). The sequence continues at coordinate 3,727 of JAKQBU010000304.1, read as the reverse complement.
GGTAAAAGGGAATCAAACGAAAACAGCAGAAATGATAAGCCGCTTGACGGGATGGAAATATATTCAGATATAGGAAATACCATGGCAGCGAGCAATAGCAAGCATACGCAAAATGAACGGCTGGATTTAATCCGCCAGGAATTATTAAACACCGGACAGGTCAGCACCCTGGAATTGTCCCAAAAATTCAATGTCAGTAAAATAACGATTCACAGAGATTTCGAACTGCTGGAAGCCGGCCATGAGATCGTTCGAACGCATGGCGGCGCCGCTTTGGCAAAGAAACTTACCTTTGAATTTGCCTTCAGCGATAAACAGCAGTTGCATCAGGATAAAAAAAAGCGGATCGCCCGGCATGCCGCCGCGCTGGTCAAAGAGGGCGATGTGGTTCTGCTGGATACCGGCACCACCACCCTGGAGATCTCCCGTTTACTGGCCGGTGAAAATCATATTACCGTCATAACCACCTCCCTGGCCATCGTATCCGAACTGCAATTTTCCAAAAATGTGGAAGTCATCCTGCTGGGCGGTTACCTGCGCGGCAATTCCCCGGATATTCACGGGCCGCTCACCGAGCAGAATGTGGAACAATTCCGGGCGGATGTGGCGTTCATGGGGGCCGATGCCATTGATGAAAATGGAAACACCTATACCGATGACCTGCGCGTGGTCAATCTGGATCTGAAAATCGCGTCGGTTTCCGCGAAAGTGTATGTTGTGGCGGACAGCAGTAAATTTGACAAATCCGCCATGTGCATCGTATTAACTCCCAAAGATTATGATGGAATCATTACCGATTCGTCCATTCCTAAAAGTACATGCAAAATGCTGCATGACAAAAAGATTGAAATTCAAACCGCAAAATAAAGGAGAACAAACAGTAGTGAAAAGCAACCACTTGATATTATCCCGGTTATTGAGTACCGGCCCGGCCATTGTGATCGCCTTTGATCATGGCATGTTTGACGGGCCGATTCCCGGCGTGGATCGCGTGAATAAGTTGCCGCCCCGGATATTTCCCGGTGTGGATGGCCTGTTAATGTCTCCCGGTATGCTGCGTGACATCGGTCCTCAGCTTTGCGGTCAGCGGAATAGTCCCATTCCCATCACCCGGATCAACTGGTCCACGATCTATTGTTTCGCCTGGAACTATCATTCGGGCGATACCGTCAAAGCATTTTCTCCCCAGGAAGCCCTGCAGGCCGGCGCCCAGATGGTGCTGATTTCCCTTTCACTGCAAACCGGCAGCCAGCAGCAGGATGCCAAAAATGTAGAGGTTTTTCGAGAGCTTTGCAGCCAGGCCCATGAATTGGGACTGCCGGTCATCGGGGAATATTTTCCCGTTCACGAGGAAAATCTAACCGAAGAACAAATGTATCAGGAAATCAAAATCGGCTGCCGGATTTTATATGAACTGGGCGCCGATGTCATCAAGACATTCTACACGAAAAAATTTGAGGATGTTGTCTCCGGCTGCCCGACGCCGATTCTGGCCCTGGGCGGCAAGCGGCTGGCGTCGGACCTGGACGCTTTGAAATATGCCCGGCAGCAGATTTCCTCCGGCGCCGCCGGCATCGTATTCGGCAGGAACGTCATTCAGTCCCCCCAACCTATCGAGCTGCAAAAAGCCCTGATGGCGGTTTTGAAAGAAGGGCTAACCCCCGACGAAGCGGCGAAAAAGTTCGGCTTGCGGAAAGAACATTAGAATGCATACGCCCTGGATCAATGAGTATCAGCTCTATCAGTCTATCCGGCGAAATCAGGCTTTCTGGAGCCGGCAACTGGAGGACTATCCCCTGCTGTGGATTACCGTACCCGGGGCGAAGAAGGGGAAGGATCTGCCGGAGCCCAACCACGAGCAGGAGATGTGGACGGATATAGACTATTTTATCGCCTATTCCGAAAATACTCTCAGCCGGACCCATTTCGCCGGCGACGCCCTGCCGGTCTGCCATCCCTGGTTGGGGCCGGACCAGTTTGCCGCCTGGCTGGGGGCGGAGATTACCTTGAAGCCGAAGGAGTTTACTTCCTGGGTAAAACCCTTCGTGAATGACTGGTCCGATTATCCGGTCCTCAAAATTGCCCCAAACAATCCCTGGTGGAAGCTGTATATCGAGACCGTCCGGGCCAGTGCCCAGGCGGGCCAGGACAAATGGATTACCGCGTACCCGGATCTGCATTCCGGCATCGACGGCCTGTGTGCCATTCGCGGGCCGGAAAACCTGATGCTGGACATGGTTGCCGAACCGGACACGATTCACCGGCACATGGCCGAAATGACGGCCCTGTGGCAATGGATTGTGGACCAGGTTACGGCCATTATTGCCCCGTATGGCCAGGGCAGCAGCAACTGGACCGGCGGCTGGAGCCGGGACCGGTTTTTATGCATCGGCCAGAATGATTTTTCCTGCCTGATCAGCCCCCCGATGTTTCGAGAGTTTTGCCGGGAGGATAACCTCCAGTGCTGCCAGTATGTCGATCAGGCCATCTACCATCTGGATGGTCCGGATGCCCTCCGGCATCTGCCTCTGATCCTGGATCTGAAAAAACTGAACTGCATCCAGTGGATCCAGGGGGCAGGCCATCCGCTGCCCAGCCGGTGGCTCGATTTGTTACAGCAGATTCAGGCCGCCGGCAAAACGGTCCAGCTCTGTTATGCGGGCAGCCATGGGGGAGATGCGGACTTTTTTGAAGAAATAGAAATTCTATGTACTCATCTGGATCCCTGCCGGTTATTTTTCAATATCCAGACAGACAGCGCGGAAAAGGCCGACGCCCTGGTCCGTCATGCCCGGAAAATATGCCGGTCGGTAGCCAAAAAGCCATGCTCGAAAACATGAGGAAAACCGTGCTGTTTGCAGTCAAAGACATCGACCGGGAATTTTATGCAGGCGAACTGAAAGATTTTCTGCCGGAAAAAATCATCGATATCCATACCCATCTATGGCAGCACCGCGACAATGCCTCGGAAGAATCAAACCGCACCGTGACCTGGCCCAGCCGGGTGGCGGCGGACAATTCCATCAGAGATTTGCTGGAAACCTACCGCCTGATGTTCCCGGATAAAAAATGTATGCCGCTGGTCTTTGGCACCCTTGCCAACCCGGACCTCGAAAGAAAGGCGAATGAGTATGTGGGGGATGCCGCCCTGGCCAATCGTCTGCCGGCCCTGCTGTTTTCCTATCCCCAGTGGTCGGGTGATTACCTGTTGGAACGATTGCAGGAAAAACAGTTCCTCGGCGTCAAGTCCTATTTAAACTATGCCCCGTCCTATCTGCCGGTGGAGGAAATCCGCATCTTTGATTTTTTCCCGCCGCACCAGTTGGAAGTCATCCATAAACTCGGATTGATTGTAATGCTCCATATCCCCCGCCCCGGCCGGCTGAAGGACCCGGTCAACCTGGCCCAGATGATCGAGATCGAGGAAAAATATCCGAATATCAAGCTGATCATTGCCCATGTCGGCCGGGCCTATTGCCGGGAAGATGTGGGCGATGCCTTTTCGGTTCTGTCTAAAACCAGGAAAATTTACTTCGATTTTTCCGCCAACACCAACCAGCAGATCTTCGAACAGATGATACAAACCTTCGGCCCCGACCGCATCCTGTTCGGCAGCGATCTGCCGATTACCCGGATGCGCATGCGGCGAATCGAAAAAAACGGCATCTATGTCAATCTGGTCCCCAAAGGCTTATACGGCGATGTCTCGCAGGACAAAAATATGGGC
>JAKQBU010000299.1 GCA_029573975.1 Planctomycetota bacterium | reverse complement strand
TTTTTTCACGTTTGGCTCGCATATTCGACATTAAAACACAACCGAAAACAGCGCGCCACTATAAAATAGGTAATTTGGTAAAATATTTTTTGCCCGATAAAACCTAGCAAAACGAGTGCCGAACACTATTGATATTGACATTCAAAAATGGCTCTGGCTTCCCGATAACAAGGGGACGACGAGCTTTTGACGCTGGCGTCTAGAGTACAATCTCTTTTTTCACCGGGTCGAACCGTGCGGTTTTGCCGGCCCGGTTGGCCAGCATGGCCATCTGGAGCACCGTCTGGGTGCGAAAGGCCAGATCCATGGGGCTCCAGGTTTTTTTGTCGCGGCGGCGGCAGCAGTCGATCAGGTTTTTCCAGTGTTCCATATTGTCTTCCCCTCGTTCGATGGGGAAGCTCTGCGGTTGTTTGGCCCCGCTTTCCTTGATCGGCGTAAACAGGATTTCCTTGTTTTTGGAAATGGTCAGGGAACCATCCCAGCCGCGGATGACCGGCGTTCTCTGGCCGGAGCCGCGCGGCTCCGTGGCATTGAAATCGTTGGCCTGGGTACCCATGACCGTGATGGCTACTTTTTCCGGATACTGGGCAATCAGGGTGAAGGTGTCCGGTACTTCCCGCAGTTCGTACTCATAGCGGTAAATTCCGCCCAAGGCCGCCACGGACTCCGGGAAGCCAACGCCCAGGATATCGACCACCTGGGTCAGGCTGTGCGGGTACAGGTCCGTAACCGGCCCGCCGGCGTAATCTTCGAACAGCCGCCAGCGGAATAACCGGTCCACGCTGAAGGGACGCTGCGGGGCATCGCCCAGCCAGGCCTGCCAGTCCAGGTTCTCACCCGGCTGGAGATTGGGATCATCCACCGGCATTTCCCGTTCACCCCAGTCCCCAATCCGGAAAAAGCCCGCCTCCCCATATAGCGGCTGGCCGATCAAACCTTCCTGCACCAGCTTTTTCATCTGGTGCCAGACCGAATCGCTCATCGCCTGGGTTCCGAGCTGGAAGACCCGATCCGATTTTTCCACCACCTCCGCCAGCCTTTTCGTCAATTCAAACTGCCGCCAGTGCGTTACCGGCTTTTCGCAATAGACATCCTTGCCCGCCTGAATCGCGTCGAGAGCCTGCAAGCCGTGCTGGTGATCGGGGGTGGCGATACAAACGATATCCACATTCTTGTCTGCCAGCAGTTCCCGGTAATCGCGATACGCCTTGACGCCATATTCCCCCGCTGCCCTTTCCCGCCGCAATTTATACAGATCGGACACCGCCGTAATCTCAATATTCTCACCCCGGTTCTTTAGCTCCTTCAGCATGGCCAAATGGCTGCCGCCCCGCCCGCCCGTTCCAATCACCCCGATCCCCAGCCGTTCATTGGCAGAGCTTGTCTGGGCATGAATGGCAGGGGCCACCATACTCCCCGCCGCATACACCGCCGCCGTGGTCCCTGCCTTTTGCAGGAATTGCCGCCGGTTCAATCCCAGTCCGTTTTCATTATGCCGATTTTTCTTGGTCATAAGGTATCTCCTTTTGAATGGGTATCTTCTTTCTTCTGCGAGTGAGTTTTTTCCCACGCTTGATATACTTTTTCAATTTCTTCCGCCTCCGGACGACCGTCCCAGACCGCTGCCCCGTAACGCAATGTCAAGGTCTCCTCTCCGCGTAACACCAGCGGCTCCTCATGCACCGCCAGCGTCGCCGCCAGATAGGCGAACGGCTTCTGCATCGTGAACCACGTCGCCGGATGCCGCGCATTCTCCGGAAAAGCCAGCATAGCTATCGTCACCGGCTTGCCCTCCGCCTGCGAACTAAATGCACACCATCCGGAGCGTAACAGCCGCTCCTCGCCCCGAAAAACAGTCCCCTCTTTTCCCTCCGCATTGAAAAATTTACCCGCCCCCTCCCCATCCATCGATTCCAGAAACCGCATCCCCAGCCCATTGTAGTGCGCCCCGCTGAAAACCGCCTCCTGCTTCCCCGGCGGCAGGGTAAAGGTGCTGGTCCAGGTAAGCAGCGTTGCCTTTACTTCCGGTGAAATTTCCACCGCCAGGGTGCGCTGCTCGTGCAGCAGAACCTCCTTCACCGCCGGATTGACCCAGTCTATTTTTTCCGTAAAGGCTGCGGTCGGACCGTCAGTATCCCTGCCGATTTTACATTTCCCGAATTCCCGATGTTCCTGCCGGCCCGATGCCGCCAGTTCCTCCCAGAAATTGACACCGTCCACCGAATAGGCCAGCATCAAGCCGTGATGATGCAGATGATCGTGCGGCGCATCCCGCAGAATATTGATGCCAGCGGGAGTGTAGAACTCCTGCACATATGGCTTGAACGGCGTGCCCTCATATTTATAACGCAGCAGGAGCTGATCCTGGTTATATACCGAGAGATACTTTTCCGACAGAACGAGCCGCAACGGATGGTCTTCAGCCGGCGGGTTTTGCGCCGCCAGCGAAGATAGACCTGCCAATACTCCCACAACCATCCCCAGTATTCGATACGTGTTTGATTTCGTCATTTTTTCACCTGGCTTGCTTTGCTACAGGCATTTTCTGAGATGTTTTATACTGCTTTCCGCTTGCTCTATAGTACCACATTCCACCGAAAATACAATATCCCGGCTGCCACTGCGGCAAATATTCATGACTTTCTGCCAGTCAATCACTCCATCCCCGCAGGCACAGCCCACCGCTGTACCGGTCACCTTCCCCCGTTCGCTTTTCGATTGCTCCATCGCGATATCCTTGGCGTGCAGATGCACCAGCCGCCCCAGCACCCGCTCCAGCCAACAATACGGGTCCTGGCCGCTGAGATAACTGTTGCCCGTATCAAAGTTGATGCCGATCGCCGGCGAATCCACCAGATGATAAATCCGGTCCAGCCCCTCCGGCGTCTTGCTGTACTGCTGATGCGGCTCCAGCCCGATCTGGATCCCCCGCGCCTCCGCCAGATTCGCCGCTTCCCGCAAAACATACCGCATCAAAACATGATCCTCTTCCGCCGTCGTCCAGGCCGGCTTAGGCCCCTCGTCGGTATTCACCACCGGCGCACCGCACTCCGCCGCAAAACGCACCGCCTGTTTGAGATACTCCCCGCTGATCTCCGGCTTGCACAGCGGGCAATGGGCCGATAGACCGGACAGTTTGATTCCAGCTTTTTCGCACGCCCGCCTCACCCGGTACGGGTCGTCCAGCATCGAAACGCTATGGAAATACCCCGCCTCACTGAGCAGCTCCCGCCCCCAGTGCACCATCGGCTCCACAAACTCATACCCCAGCTCCGCCGCCTTCTCCACCCCCCATTCAAACGATTTGTCCGCGCTGCGGACAAACTCCATATTTACGCCCAGATATACCTTTGCCATATCGCACGTTCCTTTCCTTTCTTAAATGCCTTGAATCCAGGGATTTAAGAATTCTCTGACCGGCGTTTTATTTCAATTCGTTTCCATTCGCCTGTTATGTTAATAGGTTTGCAAACCCCTGTCTTCCAATTTTTCACAGTGAAAAATATTGAACAAAATATTTTCGTTTCCCGGCATTTTCTCCTTATCAGCCCCATCCGTTTCCAATATGATAATTCCACAGGCAGAAATTATTCTAACCGGCGGAATACGCGATGTCCAAATTTACTCAAAGCTATAAAGAACATGGTAAAACCTACCATGCCGACCGCTGCCGGCCGCTGGTCCAGGCTGTTGCCCAGGGCAAACTCCGGCTGGAGGCCCTGGCCCGCGAAGGCTACCCCGGCCGCAGCCTGAAATCCGGCCAACTGCCCGGCGTTTTGTCCCTGGGCTTCTGGGATGCCCCCGGCTGCCAGGACTGGGGCCTGGATCTGCACCGCAACGAAGGGCTTGAGCTGACCTTTCAGGAAACCGGCAGCAATGCCTTTTTTGTCAATCAGCGGAAACACCTGCTCGAACCAGCCGACTTAACCATCACCCGCCCCTGGCAGCCGCACCGCGTAGGAGATCCCTTTATCCAGCCCGGCCGGCTGCATTTCATCATCCTGGACGTCAAGGTCCGGCTCCCGCACCAGCGCTGGCAATGGCCCCCCTGGATGATTCTCTCCCGCCCCGACCGGGAGCAGTTGACCCGCCTGCTCAGCCGCAATGAAAATCCCGTCTGGCCTTCTTCTCCGGAAATCGCTGCCTGCTTCCAGAAAATCGGCTCTCTCCTCGCCGGTTCGCCATCTCCCGTTGATAACCTGTCCCTCCTTACCGTCCTGATCAACCAGCTCTTCATCCATGTCCTCCAAATGCTCCGCGAAAAAAATATCTCCCTCAACCACGCCCTCATCAGCTCCCAGCGGACGGTAAAATTGTTTCTCGAGGAGTTGCGCCGCGACCTCCCTGCCCTCGCCCGGCCCTGGACCGCCGCCTCTATGGCCAAATCCTGCGACCTCGGCGTCACCCATTTCACCCATCTGTGCAAAAAAATAACCAACATGACCCCGCTGCAATATCTGAACTACTACCGCATCGACAAGGCCGCCCGCCTCCTCCGCCAGCATCCCGAAAAATCCATCACCGACATCGCCTTCGCCTGCGGCTTCCGCTCCAGCCAGTATTTCGCCACCGTCTTCCGCCAGTTCAAAAAATGTTCGCCGGGCGATTGCCGAAAGGTTCAAAAGGATTGATCCGGAACGTTTATGCGGAAATACCAAATATTTTAGTCCGCCCAAATGAAAATTTCGGATTCACTCTGGCATGGACCGCTGTTTTTGCTATACTATCCGCTAACACCGGAAGGAGCGGCGGAAATGATTTGCGATAAGGAAGCAGAAATTGAATCACAAAGCGGTTATTTTTGATCTGGATGGCGTGCTAGTGGATACGGGCCGGTTTCACCGGCAGGCCTGGTACGAATTGACCCGGCAGGAAGGCTGGCCCTTCTCCGATGAATTTTTCGCCAAAACCTTCGGTATGCAGAATCATCTGATTCTGCCGGTTCTCTCCGGCCGGCAGATGAGTCCCGAGGAAATCAAATACTACTCCGACTGGAAAGAGGCCCGTTACCGCCAGCTCAGTCATGACCAACTCCAGCTTCTGCCCGGCGTGCGCGAGCTGCTCGGCGAACTAAAGCAAAACCGCTTCCGACTGGCCATCGGTACCAGTACCCCGCCCGAAAATCTCAAACAAATCATGGAGCAGACCCGCATTGCCGATTTCTTCGACGCCTTTGTGGATGCCGCCGAGGTCCAGAGGAGCAAACCCGACCCGGATACTTTTCTGAAGGCCGCCGCCAAGCTGAACATGGCCCCTGCCCGCTGTGTCGTTGTTGAGGACGCCCCCGCCGGGGTCCAGGCCGGTAAGGCTGGGGGGATGCCCGTCATCGCCGTCACCAACACCCGCCCGGCGGAGGAACTGGCTGCCGCTGGCGCCGACCGGATCATCGCCAGCCTGACCGAGCTGGCCGCCGGCGATTTTGAATCTTTGCTCACCAATCCCCAGCTCCAAAGGGGCGATTAGTCTCATAGCCGGTGGCGTAAGCCCCCGGACCTCGATCCCCTCTTATCCGGTTTCACAATTCTTTTGATTCCTTGTTCATTCCGTTCCAATCGTTGCTGTCTTTTTATCCCCGTCTTTTATTCCAGTTTCGCCACCATCTGCCATCCTTTATCGTGGCAAAGAGTGCGGGCTATTATTCGTGTCCGGCGTGGCGGATTCCATAAAACCCCAATGGTTCGCTCCATCCGGATAGCGGCCATAGGAAACATCCGAGAACTGATCGCCAAATTTCACCTGATCGATCAGCGTTACTCCATCCCTATCGAATAAGGCAATCGTCTCCCCATACTGATCCAG
>JAKQBU010000296.1 GCA_029573975.1 Planctomycetota bacterium | reverse complement strand
CCTCTTTTTTCAATTTTTTATTTTTGCTCTGTCAAGTTTTCTTTGTTTTGAAATTTCCATTTCTCAAATTTGTGATTATTTAGTCCCGATGTACATCGGGATAGATATTGGAATATAGAATTTAACTATTCACCCCATCTTACTAAAGTCAATCTGGGCAATCTGGGTAATATTGTCCCCTAAAAATTCCCGTCACTCTCCAAATGCCACGTGTAAAAACCATCCACTTTTCCTGCATTTTTACCCAACTTTGCGCGCCTTTTGCTCTACTTTCACCTCATTTTCTTCATGTTTTATTACACTTTATTCAACATTTACCAAATCCACCTAAACAACCTATATTAACAATTACCCCAAATCCACATCACTGAATTATTTTTCTCGATTAAACCAGCCGTTCCGCCGAACATTACATAAGTTTATTCTATTCAACGATTTGTATATCTTGTATCATCATCTCAGCCGTCGGATTGCCGTTAAATCGGTTGATCACCGGCTCAAACAGCAGATCAAAACTCGCCGCATCGATTAACTTCTTTTCCCACGCCGCTTTACCAAACGCCACCGCCCGCATCACCCCTCCCACCTTCAAATGCGCCTCCGCGTTATCTTTCGCTGCCACAGTAAGTTGCAGATGCTCCCCTTTTTGCCCGATGCACCGCGGCGGCCCCACCAGCCGCAGCCCCCGCGCTATCAGCCGAACCTCCGGATTCCCCGCCCCAAACGGCCCCAGCCGCTCCATCTGCTCCACCGTCGCCACCTCTAAGTCCTGTATTTTCACCTCCGCATCCGCCTCGATCTTTACCATTAAATCATTATCTGACAAATGATTACACGCATACTGATTAAAAGCCTCCCGAAACAAGTCAATCTTGCCCGGCTCCATCGTTATCCCCGCCGCCATCGCATGACCTCCATAGCTTTCCAACCACGTTTCACAACTCGCCAACGCCCGATAAATATCAAATCCCGCCACGCTCCGGCAGGACCCCATCGCCTTATCTCCTTGCAGCGAAATGACTACCGTTGGCCTCTGATATTTATCCACGATCCGGCTGGCCACGATCCCCACCACCCCGCCATGCCAGTTCTCCCCCGCCACCACAATCCCCCGCCAGCCTTTCTTGTTCATCCCCAACGCTTTTACCTGCTCCAGCGCCTCCGCCGTTATCTGTTTCTCCACTTTCTGCCGCTGCCGGTTCTGATTTTCCAAGTAGTTAGCGATTTCCGCCGAACGCTTGTCCGTGCTCTTGGTCAATAATTCCACCGCCAGCCGCGCATGCCCCATCCGCCCTGCCGCATTCAGCCGCGGCGCTAACCTATAGGCTATATCACTACTTAGCAGCTTCCCGCTTTGCAGACCCGCCGCCTTCATAATCGCCATAATTCCCTGATCCACGCTGTTGATCAGGGCCTGCATCCCAAATACCGCTAAAATCCGGTTTTCCCCCTGCAGCGGCACCACGTCCGCGATCGTACCCAATGAAACCAAAGCAGTTACATTCAGCAAATATTCCCGAAATTCCGCGGAAACCTTTTGCGCACCCGAAAATTCCTGCGCCAGCCCCCAGGCCAGCTTAAATGCCACACCCGCCCCGCATAAATCCTTGTTGGGATAATCCTGCCCGGGCAGATTGGGATGCACAATGGCTACCGCCCGGGGCAGTTCCCCCTCGATCTTATGATGGTCCGTAATTATCATATCCACACCCAGTTGCGCCGCCAGGTTCGCCGATTCGATCCCCGCAATGCCGCAATCGACAGTTACGATTAACTGCGTCCCCTTCTCTGCCAGAAGCCGAATCGCCTCGGTATTAAGCCCGTATCCTTCTTCAATCCGGTGAGGTACATAATAATCTACCTCCCCGCCGGCCATTTTCAGACACCGCCATAAAATCGCCACCCCGGTAATCCCATCAACATCATAATCCCCGTATAGAACGATTTTTTCCCCCTTGCTCATGGCCTGGCGAATCCGTCGGACGGCAGCGGCTAGGCCGCTGAGTCTTTGCGGCTCGATCAGGTCATTCAGGCTGGGCTGAAGGAACCGGCGGGCCTGATCAAATTCCATAACCCCCCGGTTATACAGCAGTTGGGCGATAAGTACCGGAACTCTCAACTGGCTGGCAAATTCCTCCCGCTGCTGCCACGCATCCTTAATACACCAGACCGCTTTATCGGGGTGCTGTTTTGCTGGTATTGCCGTCATCTGTTTATATTAGCATCCATTCTAACCGGGTGCTGCCGCGGAACACCCTAAATTTCTCCCCATCTATCTTCCGTCCGGCAATATACTCTTTTCACCTCCATCAGTACAGAAGAATCGATTGAATCCCTATTCAAAATGACTTTATGGAATGCGCTTGATTCGAAAATGCAGGGATCACCGGGATTTACGTTTCTGGTCAATCCATTTGCGCAGTACAGAAAGGGGCTGGCAGTTGAGGACGTCAGATTTCCTGACCCAGCCGCGCTGGGCGGTAGTAACGCCATAACGCATATCGCGCAGGCCATAAACATCATGGGCATCGGTATTAATGATAAGCTTGACGCCGGCGTCGATGGCCATACGGCAGTGAATATCGTTAAGATCCAGACGCAGGGGATTGGAACTGACCTCCAGTGCGGTATGGGTCTGGGCGGCGGTACGGATAATCTGGGCCATATCGAGCTGCATGGCGTCGCGAATATTCAGCATTCTACCGGTGGGATGGCCAATGCAATTAACATAAGGACTTTCCATAGCATGGCAGAGGCGGGCGGTGAGTTTTTCTTTGTCGCCAGTCATGCCGGAATGGACCGAGGCCATAACAAAATCAAGCTGCTGGAGAATTTCGTCGGGATAGTCGAGGGAACCGTCGGCGAGGATGTCCACCTCCGAAGCGGCCAGGATGGTAAAGTTTTTGAGAGAATCGTTTATTTTTTTAATGTTTTGAATGTGTTTAAGTAACCTTTTGGTATCCAGACCGTTAGCGATGACTGAACTTTTGGAATGATCCGTAATGGCAATGTATTCATAATTCAGGAGGAGGGCAGCCATGGCCAGATCCTCGATGGTGGCGCGGCCA
>JAKQBU010000292.1 GCA_029573975.1 Planctomycetota bacterium | reverse complement strand
GATAAGCTGGGCTATGATACGGGGATTAATTTGTTTAAACTGATGGATGTGGGGGAGAATCTGGTCAAGCCGATCATGCCCGGCCCGCAGGAGATCAATAACGCATCGATGACGCTGGGGTATGCGGGTGTATATTCGTCGTTCATGCTGCACAGCAAGCGGGCGGCGGAGAAGTTCGGCCTGGACCAGCGGGAGATCCTGGTGGAGCTGGGCCGGCGGCGGGCGGTGGGCGGCCAGGAAGACTGGATTGTGGATGTGGCGGCGGAAATGGCGGAAAAGAAAAAAGCGAAAGTATCGTAACCAAATAAACGAGTACCCATACCTAATTTGACGAAAGGAAAACCAACCATGAGTCCGATGAAGAAAAACCAGTTACTAAGTTTTGTATTGCTGCTGGGGATTTGCCAGCTTGTATATGGCGCCAAACCATCTGCTCAGGAAATGGCGGAACAGGCCCGTTGGGTGGCCGCCAAGTTTGAAGGGAAGGTGGAAAAGGCGGCAGCGCCGGTCGGGCTGGTGGTGGTGGAAAATTATGAATATGTCCATAAGAACGGGCGGTTCGAAAAGCCGTTTAATATCAGCGGGACGAAATATACCCGCGGACTGTTTTGCCATGCCACCAGCAAGCTGATTGTCCAACTGCCTTCGGCGGGCAAGACGTTCCAAACCATTGTGGGTGTTGATACCAATGATCAGACGTCAGGCGGACGCGGGAGTATTGTGTTCTCGGTTAGCGTGAAAGGGCAGGAGAAGTTTAATTCCGGCCTGATGAAGGAAGGGATGGCGGGGATTCCCGTCAAGGTGGATCTGGATGGAGCACGGGAGTTTGTGATCGCGGTAAGCGACGGCGGGGATGGCATTGCCTGCGATCAGGCGGATTGGGTGGATGCGAAGGTGGAACTGGCGGATGGCGGCGAGATGTGGCTGGGCGACATGACGATTTTGGACGACACGCAGAAGCCCCTCACCGCGGAACCGCAGTTTTCCTTTACCTATGATAAGAAGAGTTTTGCCGAATTGAAAAACGATTGGGAAATGAAACGGAAAACGGAAAAGGTGGACGAATTTCAGACGCGGCATGAAACGACCTGGCGGGATCCGAAAACCGGTCTGGTGGTTCGCTGTGTCGGCATGGAATGGAAAGATTTCCCCACGGTGGAATGGACGCTGTATTTCAAGAACGAAGGCAGCAAGGACACCCCCATTCTGGAAAATATACAGGCGCTGGATATGGAACTGGGCCGCACGAAGTCCGGTGAATTTCTCCTGCATCATGCGGTAGGCAGTCCCTGTGCGGCCAATGATTTCGGGCCGCTGGAAAGCGTTCTGGCTCCCGGCACCACCAAGCGGATTGCGGCGGCCGGCGGTCGTCCGACCAATAGTGATATGTCCTATTTCAACCTGGAGATGCCGGGCAAGCAGGGCGTGATTGTGGCGGTCGGCTGGCCGGGACAATGGTCCTCCGATTGGATTCGCGATGCGGGAACGGGCCTTCGCGTAGTGGCGGGACAGGAGCTGACACATTTCAAACTGCTGCCGGGCGAGGAAGTTCGTACTCCTCTGATTGTGCTGCAATTCTGGAACGGCGGCGACTGGATTCGTGCCCAGAATATCTGGCGCCGGTGGATGCTGGCTCATAATGTGCCAAAGTCCAACGGCAAAGATCTGGAACCTTATATGTTCGGCTGCAGCTCCCATTTCTATCAGGAGATGTACACCGCCAGCGAAGAAAACCAAAAGATGTTCCTGGATCGTTATCAGGAA
>JAKQBU010000271.1 GCA_029573975.1 Planctomycetota bacterium | reverse complement strand
CAGCCAAGGATTATTTATTTTTTTTGTACTTCCGCCCGTATCTCCTCACCCTTCCCTTAACCGTGCCTGGCACCGCCGGGTGCGGCAGGATTTATCGCATCAAAGCCACCGGCAAAATCCTCTTCACGGGGGGAAACCGGTCCCGATTATGTATCGGGATACGCCCGAGGCAGGCACCGGCCTGCAGCGAACTGGAGATAGGTATTTATCCTTGCGGCGCTCCCGTTGCTCGCTGCCCCAGCCATCTTCGCCGGTCATCCAGCTAAATAGTGGGAATCCCCCCAACCACGCGGCGATCGGCCGTTTTCTTCTTTTCTCTGGTTTCTTCATCTGGTCGGGTTGAAAGTATAATTTCTTTTCTTCTGCTATGTCCACGAGGCGGTGTGGCCAGCCATCCCCCTCCTGTCTGATTTGTCCGATTTGTCAGATATGTCCGACTTATTCAAATTTTTCCCCTCTTTTAATTTTGAATTTTGTTATGTGTTTTTGATTTTTGCACTTTGATTTTTTATTTTCGTTTGGTATGCCCAACTTTTTCATGCTGTTAATCTGGGCAATATTCCCTGTTCCCCTTTTTCACTGATAACTGATAACTATATTATATACACGTATAAACTTCGTTCACTTTTTACTATCTTTTTCTATACTTTTACAATGTTTTACCTATGTTTTATATCACTTTCTTCATGTTTTGTTATACTTTCTTCAACATTTACCAATTCAACCTAACCGTTACAAATTACCAAAATTCTTGCCCATAATACCAAAAATCTTACCCAACCGTTACAATCGTTATAACCGCTACTTTATTATCGGACTATCACTTTCCACTCAAAATAAAGACTTACATCAATTTCCCCAAATCAAAAATAACGATTTACGTTAATTTCGCAAAACCAAAAATAAGCACTTACAACAATTTCACCAGGCAAAAAATAACAACTTACTTCGCCTGCGCATCCTTGCTGATAGTTTCAATCCGCTTCTCCGCCTGTTCCAGAATCGCCCGGCAATATTTGATCAGTTTCATCCCCTGCTCGTACTTTTCAATGCTCTCCTCCAGCCCGATCTTCCCCTGCTCCACTTCCGTCACGATTTTTTCCAGATCCCCCAGCGCCTGTTCAAATGTTTGCTTGGTTTCCAGCTTGTTCATGATTTCGCTTCCTGTTCCTTATTATTTGTTATTACTTTACTTACAATACTTCTCTGCCGGTCCAGCTCCGTCGTCAGCAGCTCGCCCGGCTGAATATCCATCTCCCCGCTAACAATCCGATTATCCGCCTGCCGCCGGGTGATGCTATACCCCCGCCGCAACACCGAACGGGGATTCAAATTCTCCAGCCGGCTTTGATATAAATTCAATTTCTGATTGGAGTTATACGATTTTTGCCGCTGGCCGGAAACGGCCCTTTGAACCAGATGCGCAAGCAGGGTCTTCTGATGTTCCACCGCTTTTTTCGGGCTGGCGGCATTGAGCTTAACTCCAAGATTATCAATATGATACCGCCGATTACGTCCAAACTCGCGTATGGTATTCTGCAACAGATGCTGATGCTCGCTCAGCCGGCTCCGGGCGTTGCTAAGTGCCCGGTGCGGCTCAATTTGCGCGATAATCCGTCCATGCAGTTCCAGGGTGCGGCCCGCCTGCCGGAGCTTCTCAGCCGTAACTTGTGCCAGCACCGCGGTTTGCTCATCCAGCCACTGCTGCTTGAAACGCACCAGATCCAGGGGCCGGGCAAAGAGCGGCCGGGAATCAAGACTCCCGATGGCATTCCCCGCCGCTTCCAGCTTCTGCCTGGTATTTTGATAAAGTCTTTTCTGATATATATTTAAATCCTGTATTACGTCCGCCAGCACCGGCACCGCCAGCTCCGCCGCCGCCGTCGGCGTCGCCGCCCGGACATCCGCCACCATATCCGCTATCGTCACATCAATTTCATGCCCCACCGCACTGATAATCGGAATTTTTGACGCAAATATAGCTCTGGCAACGACTTCCTCGTTGAACGCCCAAAGGTCCTCGATACTCCCCCCGCCCCGGCCCACAATCATCAGGTCAATGCCGCCCAGGCCCTGACTGCGCCGGTTAAGATCCCCGATAGCCGCCGCTATTTCTTTCGCGGCCGTATCCCCCTGTACCGCAACAGGATACAGCAGCTTGCGTACTATCGGAAACCGCCGGTTCAGCGTCTTTTCAATATCCTCTATGGCCGCCCCCGTCGGGCTGGTCACAATCGCAATGGTCAGGGGAAAACGCGGCAGCGGCTTTTTATTCTGGGGATCAAACAGCCCTTCTTTTCGCAGCTTTTCCGCCATCTGCCGGAACGCCAGCTCCAGCGACCCCAGACCCGCCGGTTCCATCTTCTCGATATAAAACTGGTATTTACCCTGCGGCTCAAACACATCAATCCGCCCCGTCGCCAGCACCGATAAACCATCGGCAGGCTTGAACTTAAGCTGAGCCGCATCAGACTTCCACATGACCGCCGGCAGTTGGGCGTTCTCATCCTTGAGGGTCAAATATAAGTGGCCGCTGTTATGCCGCTTAAAGTTCGAGATTTCCCCCTCGACCAGGATTTTGGCAGGCAGCCGGTCATTGATAGTCAGCTTAATCAGCCGGGTCACCTGGGTGACAGAAAAGGGCTTGGCAGCTTTCTCCTTGGGAGCTGCGGGTTTAGGATCCGCATCGGAAAACAAAAATTCACCTTGCACCATGGCTTTGCCTTGAATCGGTATGATCATCTCTTCCTGGTTATAGGGCCAGTATAGCCGAATTTTGCGGAATCTCAAGGAATTCCGGATAATTCCCGGTCGATAAAATACTCCGCCTTATATTATTTAAGTACTTTAAATTTATGGAATTAAGCGAATTGCATCTCTGTCTGGCACAAGGATATGAGCCTGAATTGACCCCGTCATAATGCCGATAGTCATCACAGAAGGTAAGCATGATACAGTTTATCAAATGGTAAACTGCCGTCAAAAATGAGTTTAAGGAGTTTGCAGTGCGGAAAGGCGAGCGGATCGGACAAATAGCTCGGGATTGTGTCCATTTTCGAGGTGACCGCCCCTGTGTACCGCATCTGAAAGAGGGATTCACCTGCCGTTGTCCGGTTTATTGTCCCCAAAGTGCAAAAATCTTGATAATCCAGCTTTCCTCCGCCGAAACAGTAACGCTAAGCGGTGCGGTTCTGCGTCGGCTCAAAGCCGTTGATCCCAACAGCCGCATTTGTTATCTGACCTGTCACCCCCAGCAGGTGCCGGCAGAGGCAGACGAGGTCTGGACTCTCGATGCGGCTCAAATCCAGCGGCTGCAAACGGATCATTTTGACGCGGTTTATAATCTGGATCTCGATCCGCGGGCCTGTGCGATTATGAATATGGTGCCGGCGGAAACCAAAAAAGGATTTTATTTACGACAGGGATTTCCTTCGCCAGTGGATGAGGATGGCCAAAGCATTTACCTGCGGAGACTTATGCCCCGGTCCTATGAAATGGATAGTGATCCGGTGCGGGAGTTGTTTCAGGTATGCGGGCTGGAGTATCGCGGGGAACCGGCGAGCGAGAAGATAGCAGGAGAAATCAAATTGGGTTCCGGTCGAGAGAAACACTTCCAGGGATTTTCCTCAAAGTAGAGGGATAGTGTCTATCGAAATTAGCCCGGCGGATGGTTCTCGGCGGGGTTCTGTCTTTCGGGCAATAACAAACCCCAGTCATCATAAAAGACGGCTGGGGTTTGTTTTATGGATTAACCCGCATTTCTCACGGGGTTTTGACGAATATATTGATAACTCCATGATTCCGTACGTCTTATGTACTATTCATTGCTTCGCCAGTTTCGACATTCTGTTTTCTGCGCGAATGTTTGTCCGCCTTCGAGGCCGCAGGAGCTATCTTCCGCAGGCATATAAGTCTATATGTCGAGGACAGATAGCGACGAGAACGAAGAAGGCGGGCAAAAAGACCGCTGAAAATCGAAAGCCCGTGAGAAATGCGGGTTAAACCTTCCTCTTTCATTGAGAACGGGATACCAGCTCCAGCCGCTGGTGGAAAAGCTCGGAGACCTTTTGCCAGTTGATGACATTCCACCAGGCCTGGAGGTAATCCTCCTTACGGTTCTGGTATTTGAGGTAGTAGGCGTGTTCCCAGAGGTCAATCCCCAGGATGGGACTGGAACCTAACATAATGGGGAATCCTGGTTAGGCGTGGTGCAGATTTCGAGTTGGCCGGTATGGTCGAGACAAAGCCAGGCCCAGCCGCTGCCGAAGCGGTCGAGGGCGGCCGCTATGAAATTCTTCTTGAAATTCGCCAGGGAGGAAAATTTCTCGTCGATGGCCTTTTGCAGGGATTCATCAGGTTCGCTATGGCGGGCGGGACCGATAACCTGCCAAAGCAGACAATGATTCAGGTGGGAACCGCCGTAATTCCTGAAATTTTGGCGAATCTCTTCGGGTACGGAGCGGATGTCTGCGATGATTTCCTCCAACGGCAGGGTGGGAAGGTTTTTATGGGCATAGAGTTTGTTCAGTTCGCTGACATCGTCAGCATGATGGCGGCTATGGTGAAGCTGCATCGTTTGGGCGTCGAGGTATGGTTCCAAAGCATTGTAACTGTAAGGGAGAGCGGGAATATGGAAGCTCATGGCTCAACTCCTTTTCTAGGAAAAACTCGTCTCAGAATGATTACTCATTCTTATTACATTTTATCCTTTTTACCGATAAGAATCAAATTGGAGAGTGAAAGTTAGTAAATTTTCCAGTGGGATTGGGAATTTACTGGTGTGGTAGGAGGCCCGGACCGGGGACGCCGGGGCGGAGATATGTTGACTTAGGTAGTTGGACTACTATAATGGCCGGGTGGACACGAGCATGGAAACTGCAAGAAGGTGAATGTAAGTATATGATATCTAAGACAGTTAGAGAATTAGCGGAGCACGTGGGGGGCACCGTGGAGGGTGACGGTGAGCTGGAGGTGACGGGGGCCGCTACGCTGAGCGAGGCGGGGCCGGGGGATATCAGCTTTCTGGCGAATCCCAAGTATGAGAAGGAACTGCGGGAATCGAAAGCGTCGGTGGTAATCGTCGGCCCGGAGGTGCAGGAGGAAGGCCGGGCGCTGATCCGGTGCGGGGATCCGTATTATGCGTTTATGCAGATCGTGGTGCTGCTGCACGGGCACCGGGAACATGAGAAGGTGGGGATCAGTGAGAAGGCCAGCGTGGCCCGGGATGCGATTATCGGGGCGAATGTGGATATTCATGATTTTGTGACGGTATCGGCGGAAGCGGAGATTGGGGAGAA
>JAKQBU010000261.1 GCA_029573975.1 Planctomycetota bacterium | reverse complement strand
GGTTGGGGCCGGTGAGCATCCCGTCGCGGGCGATATCGGTATAGACGATGGCGGCCAGCGGCCAGCCGTTGACCTTTGCGGCCATCTGGGTAATAGTCGTTTCGCCCGTTTCCGTCCAGCCGCGGGTGGCTATGCGGCCCTCGCGGGCATCCAGGCCTAACACGAGATGATGGGCAAATTCCGGCTTTTTGACCAGCGACTCGAACCAGTCGATATCTTCCAGGGCGCGGGTCCCGACGACTATCTGCTGAACGCCGATATCGAGGAGCTGAGCTACGGTGGATTCCTCGCGGATGCCGCCGCCGACCTCGACTTTCAGACTGGTCGCTGAGACGATATTTTTGATTACCTCCAGATTTTGCATCGAGCCGTGCAGGGCGCCGTCCAGATCCACCACATGCAGCCAGGCTGCCCCGTCGGCTTCGAAATCCCGGGCCTGGGCCACGGGATTATCCCGGTAATCAATCTGCCGCTTATAATCTCCCTGCAGCAGCCGCACACATTTGCCGGCCCGTAAATCTATCGCGGGAAAAATATCCATACGTTAAACCTTACTTGGCATGATTGTTCCGGAACGTGACCACGCCGGAAGGCTCCACCCATTTTTTGCCTTCCGATTTTTCGATAATATCCAGAATCTCGTCTGAATCATCGGTCAATATATAGAGATCCATGTCTTCTTTGTCGATACAGCCTTCCTTGAGCATGGAATGCTTGATCCAGTCGATCAATCCCTGCCAGAAACGGGTTCCCACCAGAATAACGGGGAACCGCGACATTTTCAGGGTCTGGATCAGGGTCAGGGACTCAAAAAACTCATCCATCGTCCCGAATCCGCCCGGAAAGATCACAAAGGCATGGGCATATTTGGTGAACATCATCTTGCGGGCGAAAAAATAGCGGAAATCCAGCGAAAGATTCTGGTATTTGTTGGCAAGCTGCTCTTCGGGGATCTGGATATTCAGCCCGACGCTGCGGCCGCCCTGCTGATAAGCCCCTTTGTTGGCGGCCTCCATAATGCCCGGTCCCCCGCCAGTGATGATGGCGTACCCCGCCTTAACCAATTGTGCCGCCGTATGTTCGGCCAGAATATAGTAGGGATTATCCGGTTTGATTCGGGCCGAGCCAAAGATGGAAACCGCCGGCCCCAGCTTGCTCAGCTCGTCGAAACCTTCCACAAACTCCGCCATAATCCGGAAAACCCGCCAGGTTTCCTGGGCAAAACTCTCATAATTGGTCATCGCCATCTCCACATCGCTAAATCGAATAATTACAAAAATTTATATAAGTCGGTATCATAACGAATCCCTACCGCCCGGTAAAGACTCCAATTATTATATATCATCGTTCAGAATGGCATAAAAGTTTATGTTATCTTATGGCCCCCCCATCCCCCCTTCAAAGCAGATTGTAAAGATACTTCTGAGGATTACGAAGCGGCATAGATCGTTCTCCTGGTGTCATTGACCGAATCAATAAAATAAGGATTCCTAAGCCCTCCCGGTTCAACCAGATCAACCGGACGCTGAAAAAGACACTCTAACTCTTCCAGTAAGGCAAAATAATTATCAAAACGATTCGCCCCCACCGAACTATCGAATTCGACCAATAAATCGATATCACTGGTATGTTCATCAAAGTCACCGGTCGCCGCAGAGCCGAACACATCCAGCGTATTGACATGATACTTTCGGCATATATCGATCAGTTTTTGTTTATATTGCTCTATAATATGCGTCATATCTTTTCCTGTTTCTATTCTATCCATTCATAACCATCTGCCAGCCAGAAAGTAACAGATATCGACTCTATTTTAACCTTATATTAACCACGGGGCAAAAGGAAATCCCATAAGAAGGGAATCTATATATTCCACCTCGTTTTTCAGGAAAAACAAAGGAGTTGCGTTTATGATTTTTTCTGTTACTCTTTAGTGTGCCTGAAATTAGAGTTTTGGAAGGAACGTATGAGCATTGATCGGATTGGCCAGGGTTATGACCTGCACCGGCTGGGACCGGGCGGCAGGCTGATTCTGGCTGGAATACAAATTCCGTCAGATAAAGGACTTATAGGGCATAGCGACGCGGATGTACTGTTCCATGCCGTTATCGATGCGCTGTTGGGTGCGGCCGGTCTGCCGGATATCGGCCAGCAGTTTCCTGATACCGACCCGGCTTATAAGGGCATCGACAGCGGGCAATTGCTCCAGCGGACCCTGGCCTTGATAAATGAGCAGGGTTATACCCCGGTAAATGTCGATGCGACGATCCTGGCGGAGCGGCCGAAACTGCAGGATTATAAACGGAAAATGCGGGAAAATCTGGCAAAACTCTTGCATCTGGAGGTAAACGCGGTGAATATAAAGGCCAAGACCAATGAAGGTCTGGGAGAAATCGGCTGTGGCCAGGCGATTGCCTGCCAGGCGGTGGCCGCTTTGCGGAGAAATTCGTGAAAAGGTAGTCAAAATATGGCTTTACGGCTATACAACACATTAACCAATCAGAAGGAACTTTTTGAGCCGATCGAGCCGGGTCAGGTGGGCATTTACGTCTGCGGTCCGACGGTCTATAAAGACAGCCATATCGGCCACGCGGTAGGTCCGGTCATTTTCGACGCCCTGAAAAAATACCTGGTTTACAA
>JAKQBU010000251.1 GCA_029573975.1 Planctomycetota bacterium | reverse complement strand
CGATAAAGCCGGTGGCCAGGATCCCCTGCACCAGCGGGTCGGAAAGACCAAATGTTTTAAATGGCATACAAATATCCTAATACAATACCTAATGTAAGCTGATCCCATCACAATGAATCGATCAGAGAGCGTAAAGGGAGGTGGCTTTTGCGAAGCGAATTCGATTTTACGACATCTTGTCTATTACATATACGCCATCCTTATACGCGATCCCTGAACAGGTTACAAGAAAATAATCCGGCTTTCCGGAAAATAAGCTCCGGATTGGGATTTGAATCTTATCCGCCGCCCCGCTACAATAGGATCAGGTAAACCAAAAACAGAGAACAAAAAACGATGACCTGGTATGAAGATTTTTTCGATTCGTGGTATCTGAAGTACTGGATTCAGCCCATTACCGCAGAGCGAACCCGGCGGGAGGTGGATGCCATTATCCGCCATCTGGACCTGCGCACCGGCAGTAAAATCCTCGACTTATGCTGCGGGCAGGGCCGCCACAGCCTGGAACTGGCCCGGCGGGGCTATCGAAACATCATCGGCATGGATTTAAGCCCCACCTTGCTGGAAGCCTGCCGGACCCAGTCCGCCCGCGAAGGCTTATCCCTGCATTTCCTCCAAGGGGATATGCGGCAAATCCCCTTTTCAGCCGAATTCGACGGGATTTTTAATTTTTACACTGCCTTCGGCTATTTTGAGAAGGATGAGGATAACCAGGCTGTGCTGAATGCGGTCGGCAAGGCCTTGAAACCGGGTGGGCGGTTTCTGCTGGATTACCCCTGCCTCGAAGGACGCATGGCCAACTGGAAAACCCAGGAATTCTTTGAATATGACGACGGCACCATCATGCTCCACGAAATACTCCATGATGTTTGGAGCCAGACCATCCAAAACCACGTCCTCTACATCACCAAAGACAACCAGCGGCACCGGACAGGCTTTACCCTGCGGCATTACTACGGCCGGGAACTCCAGCAGTGTTTCCAGCGGGCCGGCCTCAAAACCCTCACCGCCTACGGCAGTATCGATGGGGGTGCATTGACCAACCGGGATACCCGCATCCTGGTTCTGGGCGAAAAAATATAGATAAGGAAACTACCATGGCGACTCCCAAATATATCGTGGTCTTGCAGTGCCATATCGTAAAGGAACGATGCAGCGGCTTCTTTTGTGAAAATGCTTTCTGGAACCGAGAGGGCGGCTTTGCGGACTACCCGAAAGAACAGCCAATTCGCTTGTTAACCCTGACCTGTGGCGGCTGCTGCGGCCGGGCTACGCTGCGGAAGTTAAGCCATTTCCTCAAGCGTATGCGGAAACACTCCGACATCAGCCCTTCGGAGGTAGTCCTCCATTTCTCCTCCTGTATCTGCAAGGAAAACTTTCACGGCCCGAAATGCCCTCATTATGACTACCTGAAAGAACTGGTCGAACGAAAGGGCCTCACCTGGCGCGAAGGTACCCGCATCAGCGACCACGCCGAAAACCGCCGCGACGAACAGGGCCATTGGACCTGGAAAAAAGAATAGGCCCTGTCTGCATGCGCAAACACCCCCTTCTATTTACTGCAGCGCCTGGTCGATGTCCGCGATGATATCGTCGATATTTTCTATACCGACGGCTACCCGGATAAATTCCGGTGTCACGCCCGCATCCCGCTGGGCCTGCTCGCTCATCTGCCGATGGCTGGTGCTGCCGGGATGCAGGACCAGCGTCTTGGCATCGCCGACATTGGCCAGGTGGCTGCACAGCTTCACCGAATTGATAAATTTCTCGCCGGCGGCCAGCCCGCCCTTTATGCCAAAGCCCAGCACCGCGCCAAAGCCGCCCTTGAGGTATTTCTTCGCGTTGGCATAGGTCATATGGTCTTCCAGACCGGCATACTGTACCCAGACCACCTTTTTATGCTTTTTGAGATATTTCGCCAGCGCCAACGCATTGCTGCAATGCCGTTCCATCCGCAGCGGCAGGGTCTCCAGCCCCAGCAGGAACTGGAACGCATTGAACGGACTGGGACACAGCCCGATATTCCGCATCCCCTGCACCCGCGCCCGGATGATAAATGCCACATTGCCCATCCCCGGGAAATTCCCGAACGTCTCCCAGAATTTCAGGCCATGATAACTGTCGTCGGGCGTAGTAAAGGCCGGAAATTTACCGTTCGACCAGTCAAACGATCCGCCATCGACGATAATCCCGCCGATGGAAGTCCCATGCCCCCCGATCCATTTCGTGCAGGAATGCACCACGATATCCGCCCCGTGCTTGAGCGGCTGGCAGATAATCGGTGCGAAAGTGTTATCGACGATCAGCGGTACTCCCCCGCTATGGGCCGCCTTGGCAATCCCCGCCAGATCCGGCACATCGCAGCGCGGATTGCCGATGGATTCCACATACACCGCCCTGGTATTCTCCCGGATGGCTGCCGCTATCTTCTTCGGCGTCGGCTCGGTCACAAACGTAGTCTCAATCCCGATATCCGGCAGCGTATAGCGAAACAGCGTCTCCGTCCCGCCGTACAGCGAGGCGGACGAAACAATATGATCCCCGGCCCGGGCGATATTATGAATCGCCAGAAAAATAGCCGCCATCCCGCTGGAGGTCCCCAGTGCCCCCGTGCCGCCTTCCAGCGCCGCCACCCGCTTCTCCCACACATCCGTCGTTGGATTCATCAGCCGGGTATAAATATTGCCGAACTCTTTCAGATTAAAAAGGTTGCCTGCATGTTCCGCGTCTTTAAAGACATAGCTGGTCGTCTGATAAATCGGGACTGCCCTGGCTCCCGTAACCGGGTCCGCCTGCTGGCCGGCATGAACCGCCAGCGTTTCTACCTTGGGCTGATTGGCTGATTTCGTCATTCTGTCTGTACTCCTGTTTCATTTTATAGGATTTTTACTGGTTTGATTCGTTCAAATATTTTTCCTGCTCCTCCACTTCCAGTTTCGCCAGCTTCTCTAGAGTCCAGGATTGCAATACCTTGCGTATCGCCCCGGTCATCTCCTCCCATACCTTTCGCATACTGCAATATTCCAGACGGTTACAGGGATCGCTTTTACAATCAATCGGATTCGCCGCAACATCCAGTATGGAATAAATATCCCATACGGTAATCTCTCCGGCAGGCCGCCCCAGCCGGTAGCCGCCCTCCGATCCCCGCACCGACTCCACCAATCCGCCGCTCTTCAGAGCCGTTACCATCTGCTCCAGGTATTTCGGCGAAATTTCCTGCTTCCGGGCCAGTTCGCCCAAGGCCACGGGTGTATCCCCCGGTTGTTTGGCCAACTCCACCATGGCCCGCACCCCATACCGTACTCGCGTTGATAATTTCATATCTCCTCGAAATTCACACTGTTTTAGTAGGTATTTTAACTCCCGTCAAATAAATGTCAATCCCCCACCGCCTTTTTCCCAAAAAATAGCCATATTATTTGCGAATTTTATTCTGGACTGCCAATAATTATACATCTGAATCACCATTATCTGGCCGGCCGATACAATATTTTGTTAATATAAGCTTTTGTCTGGACTTACCTATGGCTTTCGGTTTACAATCCTGAGCACGTTTTTTCGGATGTATGCTGAAAATATCAGCAATGGCTATCAATCATAGGAGAAAAAAATGAGAAAAAGTATGGGAATGAATAAGATCATCGCGGCGGTTCTGCTCAGCCTGTTGGTAACCGGCGGCTTTTGCCAGGCGGCAGCCCCAGCCATCTTCAACGAAATGCCCGCCGATGCTATCCTGGTTATCGCTACCAAACCCATCTCCGAATTAGGACCGAAAATCACCTCTTTCGCCCAGCAGATGGGATTGATTTCCCCGGACATGCCCATTAGTGTGGACCAAATGCTCGCCATGCAAGTGGGAATTCCGGGCCTGCTGGACGCCTCTCAGGGTATTGCTCTGGCCTTTACCGATCTGGATAATATGGAAGAATCGATGGCGGTTTATATCCCCGTCACCGACAGCAAGGCCGCCCTGGGCATGATGAGTGCGGTGGAAGATACCGCCGCCCCCGGCACCTGGTCCGTTCCGGATAAAGGCATGTTCCTCAAGCCCTTCCCCAAATATCTGCTCTTGTGCAACAGTGCTCCAGCCCTGGCCAAAGTTTCCGGCATGGCCAAAGGCATTAAACTTGCCGAACCGGACCAGCAGTTATTTGACAAAGCGGATGCGGCTCTTTTCTTTAAGCTGGAGAAAGTCCTCCCGGCCCTCCGCGAGAAAATGAAAACGGGTTTGAATCAGAATGCCCAGCTCAACCAGAATCCCGGCATGGCCAGCCTGACGAACATGGCCGTGGACCGGCTCTGTGAACTCCAGAATCTCTCGGCGGCCCTGCGGCTGGGCAATAACGGCATCAATCTCCATATCGAAACCCAGGCCCAGCCCGGTACGGTCATGGCCAATTATCTCAGCAATCATCCCAAAACCAGCGTTTCTTCGATGGCGAATCTGCCGACCGGCAATTTCCTTACCGCCGCCGCCTTCAAGTGGGACCCCAAAGTCGCCGCCAATCTCATCAATACCGCGGTCGATGCCATGTCCGGGGATCCCCAACTGGCCGGCAAATTGAATGCCGACGACCTGAATGATCTGAAAAAACAATTAACCCAGTTGTTCAGCCAACTGGACAGCGGCAGTGTTGCCATGTACCCCCCCGCCAATCCCAATCCGGCCGGCGGTATGCAAATGATCAGCATCGGGGATTATCCCAATATCAAGCAAATCCTCAAAAACGCCCAATCTCTCTCGGCCGCCTTTACCAAGGTATCCGGTCAGATGGGCACGAAAGTCCCTCTCACCTTTACTCCCAATGCCGGCAAGGTGGAAAACCTCAGCTATGACGAAGCCATTATGGATCTCTCGCAAATGAATGTGCCCGCTGAATCGGCCCAGGCCATGACCATGCTGACCGGCGGGAAAAACACGATGTCCAAACAAATTTGCATAATTAACGAACACCAGACCGCCGCGTGTACCGGCGAAGGAGCCTTGCAGCAGGCGATTGCTCTTGCCAAAAACAATCCCGCCGGCCTCGACAAGGATGCCAATATCGCCCAGGCGGCCGCCAATCTGCCCTCCCAGGCCAACGTATATGCCTTCATTAATATCGGGCCTTATATGCAATCGATGATGGGCATGATGTCCAATATGCAGGGCCAGCCGGGCATGAATCCCATGGTCATGATGATGACCGGGATGTTCAGCCAGATTCAGGGTACCGTTGGCATGTCGGCCATTCTGGAGAACGGCCGGGCCAGCGGCGAAATCTTCGTCCCCGGAGACCTGATCAAATCTCTGGCCGCCGTCGGCATGCAGGCCGCCATGGGCCCGCAAGCAGG
The DNA here is from genome assembly GCA_029573975.1 of Planctomycetota bacterium. Next base: position 7,397 of record JAKQBU010000251.1, on the reverse strand, counting down.
TATGCAGCCGGGCATGGAACCCGCTATGGAACCGGAAGATAACCAAATGGGAGAAGATGACGAATTCGACATGGAAGATTCCGATGATGCCGACAATGCCGAAGACTCTGAAAATTCCACTTTCTAAATTTTTCCGTTTGCAGCTTCCAATAGATAAACCCTCCGTAGGAATACGGAGGGTTTTTTATTGGGCAAAATTAATCCTATCCGCCTGATTTGCGGCTTGACGATTCCAACCCCCAGCGGTAAACTATGGGATTAATAGAAAGGGCTTGTAGCACCTAATTTCTTTACCGACAAACAGATACGAGGTTTTTAGATGGATGCCAAAATCATCAAGGAAGCCATTACTTTCGACGATGTTTTACTGTTGCCGGACCGCAGCGACTTTCTCCCCTCGCAGGCCGACACCAGCACCCGGTTCACCCGCAATATCTCCATCAATATCCCTCTGATTAGCTCCCCCATGGACACCGTGACCGAATCCGCCCTGGCCATCGCCCTGGCCCAGGAAGGCGGCTTGGGGATCATCCACAAAAATCTTTCCATCAAAAACCAGACCCGCGAAGTCGAAAAAGTCAAACGCAGCGAAAACGGCATCATCCTCGATCCCGTAACCCTCGGACCGGGCGACTCCGTCGGCAAGGCCCGCGAACTCATGGCCGAACAGAATGTCTCCGGCATTCCCATCGTGCAAAACGGCAAGCTGGTCGGCATCCTCACCCGTCGCGACCTGAAATTTCTCGAAGACTTTAACCAGAAAATCGAATCCGTCATGACCGCCGAAAATCTGGTCACCAGCTCGCCCGACACCACCCTCGAACAGGCCCAGGCCATTCTCAACAAGCACAAGGTCGAAAAACTCCTCCTGGTCAATCCCGACGGCAGCTTGGCCGGCCTCATTACCATGCGGGATATCGAACGGATGCAGCAGTTTCCCAACGCCAGCAAGGATGCTCGCGGCCGCCTGCGGGTTGGTGCCTCCGTCGGCGTCCATGACTACGAACGGGTGGAACAACTGATTGCCCACGATGTTGACGTCATCATGGTCGATTCCGCGCACGGGCACTCGAAAAATGTCATCGAAACCGTTAAACAGACCCGCAAACAATACCGCATCGACATCGTCGCTGGCAATGTCGCCACCGCTCAGGCGGTCCGCGACCTGGTCGAGGCCGGTGCCGATGCCATTCGCGTCGGTATCGGCCCCGGCTCCATCTGCACCACCCGCGTCGTTTCCGGTGTCGGTGTGCCCCAGATTACCGCCATCATGGATTGTGCCCGGGCCGCCGACGAATGCGGGGTCCCCATCATCGCCGACGGCGGCATCCGGCATAGCGGCGATATCACCAAAGCCCTGGCCGCAGGGGCCTCCACCGTCATGCTCGGCTCCCTCTTCGCCGGTCTGGAAGAATCCCCCGGCACCCTGGTCATCTACAAGGGCCGGCAATTCAAGGAATATCGCGGCATGGGTTCCCTCGGCGCCATGGTCACCGGCAGCGCCGAGCGCTACGGCCAGTCCTCCAAACAGGACCGCGGCAAAATGGTCCCCGAAGGCGTCGAAGGACGCGTCCCCTACCGCGGCACCCTGGCGGAGTTCGTCTATCAGCTCGTCGGCGGCCTCAAGGCGGGTATGGGCTATTGCGGCACTCCCAACATCGAGGCCCTGCGCAAAAACTCCCGCTTCATTAAAATTTCCCCCGCCTCCGTTCGCGAAAATCATCCGCACGATATCGCCATTACCAAAGAGGCCCCCAACTACCAGTCGTTTCTGATTTCCATGGAGGAATAAACCATGAAGGCAACCTCGAAAAATAGTCTTATTATAGCCCCGACCGTAAGGAAGGGGGTCAAAAACAGCGGCACAATACAGGGAAACCTTTCGATAATCGTTGTTTCCCTGCTGCTGGCCGGCTGCCAAAGCCAGTCTCTCGTCGAAACGTGCGGCAACACAGCTTTCCTAGCCCCCGCCCCCAGCCGCGGCTGGGCTGAAAAAACCGTCTCCTATGAAAATATCGCCGTTGAGCACTGTTCCCTTTACCTGGAAGACTGCTTCGAATCCCCCGGTACCTGCCGCAGTCCCGCTCAGATCTATCGGCAGGACGATATCCTGTCGCTGGCGGGCAGCCCGTTTATGTTCCTGGTCAATATCATCAAGCTGCCCGTGGATATGGTGCAAAGCCCCCCCTGCCGACAGCAGGCCAGCCGCGGTAATTTCCCTCTGCTAACCAGCACATACTATGTACCCTATGAAGAAACCTGCCCAACCGGACCTTCAACCATTGATGAGTAAAGATAATCAACTCTATAAATTACTTGAACCGAGGAAGCCTTGAACCACGAAGAAACCATTGCCATCCTTGATTTCGGCAGCCAATACGCCCAGTTGATTGCCCGCCGCGTCCGCGAACATCATGTGTACAGCCTGCTCTGCCGCCATGACATCCCCTGTGACGAATTGCGGAAAATGAACCTCAAGGGCATCATCCTCAGCGGCGGACCGGCCAGCGTCTATGCCCCCGGCGCCCCCCAGTGCAATCCGGATATCATGAAGCTCGGCGTCCCGATCCTGGGCATTTGCTACGGGATGCAGATCGGCTCCAATCTCCTCGGCGCCAAAGTCTCCGTCGCCCACGCCCGCGAATACGGTTCTACCCGCCTCCGCATCCGCGACAGCGACGAACTCCTGGCCCACCTGGCCGGCGAAAAGGTCGTCTGGATGAGCCACGGCGACCAGGTCAATGAACTGCCGGACGATTTCCTCTCGCTCGGTTCCACCCGCACCTGCCCCTTCGCCGCCGTCCGCCATAAAAAAGTGCCCTTCTACGCCGTTCAGTTCCACCCCGAAGTAACCCACACCCCCTGCGGCACCCAGATCTTCCGCAACTTTCTCTACGAAATCTGCCGCTGCCGGGGCGACTGGCAAATGGGCAATTTCATCGAACATACCTGCGAAAAAATCCGCTCTCAGGTGGGAAGCCACCATGTGATTTGCGGTCTCAGCGGCGGGGTGGATTCTTCCGTCGTGGCGGCTCTGCTCCACAAGGCCGTCGGGCCGCAGCTTACCTGTATTTTTGTCGATAACGGACTGCTCCGGAAAGGAGAACGGGATCATGTCGAAGCTACCTTTCGCGATCACTTTCACCTGGACCTGCGCGTGGTGGATTGGTCCGGCCAGTTCCTCTCCCGGCTGGCCGGGGTTACGGATCCTCAGCAGAAGCGAATCATCATCGGACACGAATTCATCGAGGCCTTTGTGCACGCAGCTCATAGTATCCCCGGCGCAAAATTTCTCGCCCAGGGTACCCTCTATCCCGACGTTATCGAATCGGGCCACAAGGACGGAAATCCGGCAGCCAATATCAAACTACACCACAATGTCGGAGGACTTCCGGAAAAACTGGGCTTTGAACTAGTCGAACCCCTCCGCGACCTCTTCAAGGATGAAGTCCGCCTCCTGGGTGAACACCTGGGCCTGCCCGAAAACCTCGTCTGGCGGCACCCCTTCCCCGGCCCCGGCCTGGCCGTCCGCATCGTCGGCGACATCACCCCCGCCCGCCTCGAAATCCTCCGCCAGGCTGATGAAATTCTCATCGAGGAAATCACCGCCGCCGGCCTCTACCGCACCATCAGCCAGGCGCTGGCCGTCCTGCTGCCCATCAGCTCCGTCGGCGTCATGGGCGACGACCGCAGCTACGAAAACGTCATCGCCCTCCGTGCCGTCGAAACCTCCGATTTCATGACCGCCGACTGGTCCCATATCCCCTACGAAGTCCTCGCCCGCATCTCCAGCCGTATCATCAACGAGGTCCGCGGCGTCAACCGTGTCGTCTATGACATCTCCAGCAAACCCCCCGCCACCATCGAATGGGAATAACTTAGTATGTCCCTTATTATGTAGGGTGTGCATTGCACACCGGTACTGAAAATGATAGAAAATAGCAATCCAAGGGAAAACCATGAAAACCATCGGCTCATTTGTGATCATTAGTATTCTCACTCTTGCCGTCACGGCGTATTTTCTCGGCTGTAACGAACCCCAAAACTTGAAATCCGCAAAGGATAATTCCCCCATGCATAAAAGCCTGCCCGATATCATCGGTTCCACCCATGTCAAAGGAATGTACTACCTCACCGACAAGGACAACCTCAATGAAGGGGCGGACCAGCTTCTGGGCATGGGCAGCCGCGTCATCAAAATCTGGTTCTACGGCAAACGCCCCGAACATCCCGAACACGTCTATTCCTACAACAGCAACTGGCCACAGGTCAACAGCCTGGTGGAAGGGGCCAAACTCCCCTATTTCCAGGACTTTTTTAACAAACCCTTCACCACCTACATCTTTTGCGTCACCTCCCTGGGCCGCCGGGATGATTATTGGGTCAACGGCATTACGCTGGCGGACATGCAGGATGAGACCAAACAATTTTACGAATTGACCAAATACCTCCTGACTGCCTATCAGAACACCGGCAAGACATTTGTCCTCCAGCACTGGGAAGGCGACTGGATGGCCCGCATGGCCAATCCCAATCCCTTCGATGAAAATGTCGATCCCGCTCCCCAGGTCTTTCAAAACATGATCGCCTGGCTCAATGCCCGCCAGGCCGGCGTCAATCAGGCCCGTCTCGAAATGGGGCAAAAAGGCGTCCGCGTCTATCATGCCGTCGAAGTCAACCGGGTCATCAAAACCATGAAAGAGGGAAAACCCAATCTGATCGACCAGGTCGTTCCCTATACCTTTGTGGACCTGGTCTCCTATTCCTCCTACGATTCGATCTTCGCCGCCCTGGACGGACACCCCGAACTCTTCGCCCAGTCGGTTGACTTCATCAAAGACCATCTGCCCGCCAGCGTCGTATGGGGCAGAAACAGCGTTTATATCGGCGAGTTCGGCATCCCGGAAAACGAATTTTCCCCCCAGCAGATCGAAACCGTCGTCACCAACGTCGTCGAAACCGCCCTGGCCAAAGACGACCTCCGCGGCTTCTGGCTCATCCGCCCCGACGGCTCCCAAACCTGGGCTTACAACTATTTCGCTAACCTCTGCCGCTCCGGTGGTTCTAACTAGAAAAACGTGCTATTTTATATAAAAATTATTTTTCTTTTCGTATGGAGATGCTATATTTTTGTGGTTGCACATTTTTACCGACCTGCTATACTCCTTCCGTTGTGGCAAAATGACCTTGTCTGATGACCGTAGCGTTCATCTGGACAAAGAACCTGGAAAAGTATCGTTTGTACCTACATTTTGACAGGAGTTTACCATGAAGAAACTTTCCCCCGTCTTGTTGTCTCTGATGTTAATCCTGATGTTGAACCCCGCCAGCTACGGCCTGGAATTTGAAGCCATTACCGTTTTCGGCTGCAATGAAAACGGCGTACAGGACGGCCACGCCCGCTGGAATACCGGCCCCGCCGATGGTTGCTGGGATATCTTTATGTATCCCGGCGATATCGCCAAAAATGCCGGGCAGGCCAAATGGATGAATGACCCCGGCAGCCGCCTGGTGAAATTCAGCCCGGAAACCGGCAGCACCACCTACACCTTCCATCTGGAATGCAACGCCGACCTCGGTATTTTCGGTATGAATCTGTTTGGTCGGGACAAAAACCGGCCGCTCATTTCTGTTTTTGCCCCGGTCACCCGCGATGCGGCCAAACCGGCGGCCTTCAAGGTCAACAGTGCCAATAACACCATGGGCTGGCCCATGAGCGATATTCCCGCCGCTGGTTCGCTCAGCTATGATGGGGTGGAAGGCTCCCTCTGGATTCACAATGACGCCAACGCCGGTAAAAAATACACCATTACCGATTTCAAAATCTTAACCCCCGCCGCTTCCGGCAACCTGGACTTCGTCGGCCCCGGCGAGACCAAGCCCAGCAATCTGGCCGATTATGTCGGCCAGTTCACCATCAAAGTGGAAAATCTTTCCACCCCGCCCCAGGATTGGCTCCTCTGGACCAGCACTGTGGCCCAGATGAAGATCGGCCCCAACAATGCCGACGGCAAATGGGAGCAGAAATACGATTCCAAAAATGCCCAGCCGCCCTTCTCCTTCAGCTATGACGGCAAATCCTCCCGCGAATTTCTCAAGGACTGGAAATTCGACTCCGAACATAAAAAACTCGATAAAAATCGTACCGCCCACATCCTCACCTGGCAGGACCCCAAAACCGGCCTGCAAATCATGTGGAACGGCCTGGAATATAACGATTATGAGAGCATCGAATGGACCATTTACCTGACCAATAACGGCAAGTCCGATACCCCGATCATTGAAAACGTCAAGGCCCTGGATGCCGACTTCCAGCGGGCCTCCGGCAGCGAATATCGTCTGCATCACTGGAGCGGCACTTTTGTAACCGCCGACGATTATGCCCCCAAGATGACCGTGCTCGATGCCGGCCAGCAGGCATACTTCGAGCCTTTCGGTCGCAAATCTGGCACCGCCGGCAATTGGCCCTATTACAATCTCGAAGCCGGTAACGAAGGTCTGATTGCCGTGGTCGGCTGGCCCGGCTTCTGGTTTGCCGATTACCAGCGGGACCAGAACAGGGGCTTGCACATAGCCGCCGGTCAGAAAATCATGCACTTCCAGCTCCAGCCCGGCGAGATGGTGCGTACCCCCCTGATTGTTCTGCAATTCCGCAAAGGCGGTGACTGGATTGACGGCCAGAATGCCTGGCGCCAGTGGATGATCGAGCATAATATCCCGAAAAACATCCCCCGACCGATGTTCAACGCCTGTAGCTCGCACCAGTTTGCCGAGATGACCCAGGCCAACGAACAGAACCAGATCGAATTCATCGACAGCTACCTCAAGAAGGGCCTTAAAATTGATTTCTGGTGGATGGACGCAGGCTGGTATGTCGGCGCCGCCGAAAAAGGCTGGCCCTGGACCGGCACCTGGGAAGTGGATCGTCGCGAACACCGGTTCCCCAACGGTCTGCGGGCCATCAGCGACCATGCCCATAAGGTGGGCGTCAAGACCATCGTCTGGTTTGAGCCGGAACGGGTTGCCGGCGGTACCTGGCTGACCACAGAGCACCCCGATTGGGTATTCGGCGGTGCCGGCGGCGGACTGCTGAACCTGGGCAATCCCGATGCCCTGAAATGGGCCATCGATCATTTCAACAAGATCATCGATGACGAAGGCATCGACCTCTATCGTCAGGACTACAACATCGATCCGTTCCCCTTCTGGCAGAAGAACGATACGCCCAATCGCCAGGGTATCACCGAGAACAAATATGTCATGGGTTACCTGGCCTACTGGGATGGCCTGCTGGCCAAGCATCCGGGCATGATTATTGACTCCTGTGCCTCCGGCGGCCACCGCAACGACCTGGAAACCATGCGTCGCGCCATCCCGCTGCTCCGCAGCGACTACCT
>JAKQBU010000249.1 GCA_029573975.1 Planctomycetota bacterium | reverse complement strand
CCGCCCATCCATATGCCGCGGCACCGGTATCCCCAGATACCCCAGCACCGTCGGGGCAATATCGACAATCTCGCGATCGTACCGCCCCCCCGCTTTCACCCCCGCTCCCTGCGCCAAGAACACCCCCCGCTGGCTATGCGTACCCAAAAGCTGCATGAAACCTTTTGGGGTGTCGGTATAATCCGGTTGGGTAACGGCCTCCTCACCCATCGGCAGCACATACCCCAAAACACCCTCGGCAAACTGCACCACCAAATCCGGCATCCCCTCGGATGGTTCCACCGCAAACAATTCTTTGCCCGAATAGATTTTCTCGATGACCGCGGTCACGGCGGACGGTCCGTATTCCGCCAGCAGCCGGCCGGCAATTTCCCGGCTCAGCCCTTCCCGCTGTGAATGCTCTGCATTCAAATACACCAGGCCCGCCATGGCTCCTACCGAAAACGCCGAGCTGCGGGAAAGATCGATGGTATCCTGCAAATTATGAAGCAATTCCTGCGATGGATCCTGATCCGCACTTTCCCATGTTTTCTTTAACCGGCCGTATCCCCGGGCCAGATACCGCAGGATCGGTATTTTTCGTTTCAGTTGGTTTCGCGTTTCCTGCCGCTGAGAGGATCTGCTTAATTTCAAATAGCCATGCTGCCGCAGCCAGACATTCATTTTGAAAAAAGTATCCAGCCGGGCGAAACCATGATCGGACACCACCAGCGTCAATACCTCCGGACCAGCCGACTCGATAAGCCGGCTGAGGATCTCATCGCAGCAGCGATAAAACCGGCTCACCTCCCGCCGGTTTTCTTCCCGAAAATTCGGCAGGGTCCGATCCAAAGCGGACCAGAAATGATGCTGAACATGATCGGTGCTCTGCATCTCATAGCAAAAAAGATCCCACTCCATCTCCGCCATCAGCCGCATCCCCACCCGCATCCGGGCCTGCTCGATCCGAATGTGCCTGCCGATAAACTCCTCCACCGATTCCACCGGGCGGGCATCCACAATCTTATAATCCGGCTCGCAGGCGATATATTTTTCATACACTTCCGAAGGGTGGACGGTCTGGGCTGACAAACTCGGACACAACAGGCCGGGGATGATTACACCATTGATTTTCGGCGGCGGCGAGGTCATGGGGAAATTAATGGCGACGATTTTTTTGCCGGCCTGGTCGGCCAGTTCCCACAGCGTCGGCACCGCAAGATCCGTATAACTGTTGAACCGCAGCCGCTTCTGTACCGGATCATAGCGGTGAAAGGTAAAAATCCCCGTCTTGCCCGGCCGGCACCCCGTCTGAAACGAACTCCACGCCGGGGCCGTCTCCGACGGTATCACGCTGTGCAGAACCCCATGACAGCCCTGCTCCACCAGCCGGGCCAGGTTCGGCATGACCCCCTCCGCCATCAAATCCCGGCCGATATCCCAGGTAAAGCCGTCCATACCGATAATTAAAACTTTTTTCCTCTGCGTCACATTTCGCTCCGTTGGTACAATCTGCCGTTGGTACAAAATCTTCTAATCGAAAGTCTAACAGAAACTTACAAAACTGACAAGAATCAGATTGTTCAATTTTCTCTAAAAACAAATACCTCTTGCCTCAACCGTAGAAAAGGTGCTACACTATAGGCAAGTATAATGAGCTTTCTTTCAGCAGCACGGAATAGAGATAGATTGAAAAAGCCAGATCGACGCCAGTTTTTGCAATATCTCGCGGGGAGCGCAGCAGCGGGCATAATCGGCTGTTCCCAGCCTGATTTCAACCTATGCCATACCCGCGGAAGACCCGTGTCAACTCCCAACGGCCCCTATGTGCGTGCCAATACCGACTGGCTGGCCGCCTGCATCTATGGCATCGGCATCCACTGGACCGCACAATCCACCCCCCGAACCGGCCCGCCCCTGCCGTTTCCCAGCGCCGTCGAACAATTCGACCTGGACCGTTTCGTCAATACCATCAGCCGAACCGGTGCGGACTATGTGCTTTTCACCTGCGCCCACGCCCTCCAGAAACTGCCGGGGCCCAATCCCGTTATCGAATCCATCCTGCCTGGCCGTACCTGCCGGCGCGACCTGATCGGCGAAATGGCAACCCGGCTGCGGGAGCGGAACATCCATTTCCTCGCCTATTACAACCATTCCTGCAACCATCCGGATGATCCCGAATGGGAACAGGCCCTCGGTTATCATGACCCCGACAAAAACCGCCTGGCCGCTAATCTGTGTGACATCGTCGCCTGGATGGGCGACCATTACGGGGAGCTGATCCGGGCCTGGTGGTTCGATAGCTCTTATTCCCTCGACCCGCGCGGCCCGTACAATGCCGTCACCACCGACATGACCGGTTTCCAGTTCCCCTGGGAACGTTTCACCGCCGCCGCCAAAACCGGCTGCCCCGCCCGGCTGGTCACCTATAACGCCGGCATCAACGCCACGTATCTTTACAC
>JAKQBU010000235.1 GCA_029573975.1 Planctomycetota bacterium | reverse complement strand
CTGACCGATGCCGATCTGGCCGACATGGTTGTTTCGGACCGTTATACCAGCAGCCATAACGGAACCGAGCACATTTACCTGCAGCAACGCGTTGCAGGTATCCCCGTGTTCAATGCTATTACCGGTGTTCATCTTAACTCCAAAGGCCAGGTCGTCCATATCGAAAACCGGTGTTGGCCCCAGGTTTCCCAGCGTATCCGTACTTCGCAAGAGTCCCTGGACGCCGGGACTGCGTTGAAAAAAACAGCTGAAATGCTCGGCCTTCCCATGACCCGAATCCCCGTTTTCCCAAGAAACCGCAACGGACAGCCTCTGAGCTATTCTGATGAACAACTATCCAGAACTCCCATACCAATCGAAATGGTCTATCTCCCGATGCCTGACAGCAGCCTTCGCCTGGCCTGGCAAACAGGGATCTACGACCCACGGAACCCGGATTACTGGATCACCTTTGTCGATGCCGAATCGGGACAAATTCTGGACCGCATCAACCGCACCATCTACTGCCATTTTGGGAATGCAGACCATCCTCAAACCGACGGGTGCAACGACCCGACGCATTGGGATATGGAATATGGCCGCCCTTTTTCTTCTTCAAGTTCTTTTTCCGCCCTTTCTACAGACCAGGCGGCATATCAGGTATTTCCCCTGCCGGTAGAGAGCCCTATCCATGGCAATCAGGAAATACTGATCAATCCCGCTGATCCGCTTGCTTCCCCTTTCGGCTGGCACGACACCAACGGCATTTCGGGGCCTGAGTTTTCCATTACCCGGGGAAACAATGTATATGCTTACCTGGACCGGGACGATGACGACGCTAGTGATGGATCCGAACCCGACGGCGGACCGGAACTGATTTTTGACTTTGCCTACGCTGATACAATAGAGCCTCTGGACCTTCCTAAGACCTCCATTACGCAGCTTTTCTACACCAATAACGTTATGCACGACCTGGCCTACCATTATGGGTTTACAGAAAAGGCCGGCAATTTTCAGGCCAATAACTACCTGAAAGGAGGAAAAGAGCAGGATGCCGTCCTGGCTCAGGCTCAGGATGGGGGCGGGGTAAATAATGCAAACTTCCTCACCTTGCCGGATGGCGACCCTGGTGTCATGCAAATGTATTTCTGGACTCCAAGTAATGCGGCATACCTGCAAATTCTTTCCCCTTCATCCGTTGCCGGATCCCGCCTGACCGGTACAGCCTCTTTTGGGCCCCTGATCTCCTCCAAACCCACTGCCGGGAAAATCGTACCTGTTATTGATAGCGCAAGTACCAACCTGGCCTGCAGTTTTATTTTGAACGCCTCCGAAATCCGCGGGAACATAGCCCTGATCACCAGAGGATCCTGTACATTCAAGAACAAGGTTCTGGAAGCGGAAAAAGCAGGCGCAATAGGGGTGATTATTGCCAACAACGAAGACCAACTTCTTACCATGGGAGGAAATACGACGGCGCCCAATCCGGCTATTCCCGCCGTTCTGATCCGTTCCTCCGATGCGGCCCTGATTCTGCAGGAGATCGGCCGGGGTAGTTCAGTAATTGGCAGTATCGCTTATCAGGGGCAAGGGCCAGCGCTGCGGGATGGAAGTTTCGACAATGGGGTCGTTGCCCATGAATACGCCCACGGGATCTCCAATCGACTGACGGGAGGCCCCTCCAAAGCGGACTGCCTGTTCAACGACGAAGCCATGGGGGAAGGCTGGAGCGATTTTTTTACGTTGGTCACTACAGCACTTCCCGGCCAGACCGGCAATGAAGCCCGAGGCGTGGGAAATTATTCTGTTCGCCAAAGCGTTCAGGGGCCGGGAATCCGCCGAAAACCGTATTCCACCGATTTTTCCATCAACAATCAGGTGTATAACGACATCATCGGTACCCGCCCGGCAACGGCGACGACCCGCATCCCGCACCCCGTAGGTGAAATCTGGGCCGCAACGCTATGGGATTTGTATTGGGCGCTTTCTGACCAGTATGGCTGGGATCCGGATATTCTCCGGGGCAAAGGCGGCAACAATATGGCGATCCAGCTCGTCATGGATGGCCTGAAACTCCAGGCTTGCAATCCAGGTTTTATCGACGGGCGGAATGCTATTTTAAGCGCCGATCTGATCAACTACCAGGG